>NZ_JAAQQT010000597.1:0-26551 GCF_011742065.1 Aquabacterium sp. A08 | reverse complement strand
CGGCGCTGCCCCAGGCCCAGTGCCCGAACACCGGGTAGATCAGCGCCGAGACGGCGGCCGACAGGGCCAGGTAGGTGCCAAAGCGCATGCGCTCGGCCACCGCCCCCGAGACGATGGTGGCCGCCGTGGCGCAAAACATGGTCTGGAACAGCACAAAGGTCAGCAGCGCCGGCGCGTGGCCCAACTGGTCGAAGGCGCCGAACAGGGTGGCACCGACCCAGCCGCCCTGGCTGGCGCCGAACATCAGGCCAAAGCCGACCAGCCAGTACAGCAGCGACGCCACGGCAAAGTCCGAGATGTTCTTGGCCGCGACGTTGATCGAGTTTTTGTTGCGGGTCAGGCCCGACTCCAGGCACAGAAAACCGGCCTGCATCACGAAGACGAGGCCGGCACAGATGAGGACCCAGAGGAGGTCGAGGGGCTGGCTGCTGCTCATGTCGGATGGCACCTGCTTGGCCCAAAGGCCGGTTGCCATCTCTAGCAATTACCGTTCCAACCCGCCCCCGGGTGGGCCCGGGTCAGACCGGTTGCAGGAAACGCTGCAGCGCCGTCAGCACGCCGTCGGGGTCTTCGGTCATGAGGGAATGGCCGGCGCGCAGCAGCACGGTCTGGCCGTGTTTCGCCCGGCGGCTCAGGGTTTGGGCGGCCTTCGGCGGGGTCATCTGGTCCTGGCTGCCCAGCAGGAACAGGGTGGGGCACTGCACCCGGTCCATGGCTGGCTCGCCCTGGTCGTAGCCGTCGCAGGCCACAAAGCCGCGGTGGAACACGTTCACCCGCGGGTTGCTCGCCAGTACGCGGCGCATCAGCGCCCTGGAGCCACCCAGCAGCCAGGTGCCCGGGCCCAGCGCCGACGGTGGCGGGGCCAGGGTGGAGTGGCTGAACAAGTTGACCATGTCGATCGCCTTCATCGGCTGGTTCAGCGATGCGTCCAGCAACGCGGGCGAGACCTTCATGGGGTAGGCGGTGCCCACCATCGCCAAGTGGCTCACGCGCTCGGGGGCGTCGGCCGCGGTCTGCAGGGCAATCAGCGAGCCGAAGCTGTGGCCGACCAGCGCGGCTTTCTCGATCTTCAGCGCGTCGAGCAGGCCCAGCACGGCGCGGGACGCGTCCTGCACGCTGGCGGGCGCTTCGCCGCCGCTCTTGCCGTGGCCAGGCAGGTCGATGGCCAGCACGTTCCAGCCGTGGTGGGCCAGGTAGCGGCTTTGCAGAATCCACACGCTGTGGTCGTTGAGCACGCCGTGGATGAAGACCACCGTGGGCTGGGCCGGGTGGAAGGGTTTGCCGCCGGTGTAGGCGTAGAGCGGGGCGCCGTGGACGTCGATGATCATCTCAGGCCCCCGCTTTCTCGGCCGCTTTCAGCGCGCGCTTCAGGTCGTCGATCAGGTCGTCCGGGTCTTCCAGCCCGATGGACAGGCGGATGGTGCCCGGGCCAATGCCGGCGCCGGCCAGGGCCTCGTCGGTCATGCGGAAGTGGGTGGTGCTGGCGGGGTGGATGACCAGGCTGCGGCAGTCGCCCACGTTGGCCAGGTGGCTGAAAATTTTCAGCGTTTCGATGAAGGCCTTGCCCTGCGCGCGGCTGCCCTTCAGGTCGAAACTGAACACGCTGCCGGCGCCGCGCGGCAACAGTTGTTGCGCCAGGGCGTGGCTGGGGTGGCTCTCCAGCAGCGGGTGGCCCACCCGGCCCACGAAGGGGTGGCTGGCCAGGAATTGCACCACCTTTTCGGTGTTGCTCATGTGGCGCGCCATGCGCAGCGGCAGGGTTTCGATGCCCTGCAAAATCAGCCAGGCGGTGTGCGGGCTCATGCAGGCGCCGAAGTCGCGCAGGCCTTCGCGCCGGGCGCGCAGCAGGAAGGCGCCCACGGTCGATTCCTCGCTGAACACCATGTGGTGGAAGCCTTCGTAGGCCTGGGTCAGTTCTGCGAATTTCCCCGAACGCTCCCAGTCGAAGCTGCCGCCATCGACCACGATGCCGCCCACCACCGTGCCGTGGCCGCTCAGGAACTTGGTGGCCGAGTGGTAGACCAGGTCGGCGCCCAGGTCCAGCGGCTTCATCAGCCAGGGCGTGGTCAGCGTCGAGTCCACCAGCAGCGGCACGCCGGCCTCGTGGGCGATCTGCGCCACCGTCGGGATGTCCAGCACGTCCAGCCCCGGGTTGCCCACGGTTTCGCCGAAGAACAGCTTGGTGTTGGGCCGCACCGCGGCGCGCCAGCCGTCGATGTCGCCAGGCTTCACGAACGTGGTCTCGATGCCGAAACGCCGCATCGTGTAGTGCAGCAGGTTCTGCGATCCGCCATACAGCGCGGTGGACGCCACGATGTGCGAGCCCGCGCCCATGAGCGTGGCCACGCTCAGGTGCAGCGCGGCCTGGCCGCTGGCCACCGCAATGCCGCCTATGCCGCCTTCCAGCGCCGCCACGCGTTGCTCCAGCACCGCGTTGGTGGGGTTGCTGATGCGGCTGTACACATGGCCCGAGCGTTCCAGGTTGAACAGGGCGGCCGCGTGGTCGCTCGATTCAAACACGAACGACGTGGTCAGGTGGATGGGCACGGCGCGCGCGCCGGTGCTGGGGTCGGGGGCGGCGCCCGCGTGCAGCGCGAGCGTGTCGAAGCCGGGGTCGGCGTAGCCGGACATGGTGTCTCCTCGGGTGTGTTTGGGCGCAATTGTGGGCTATATTTGACTCCGCACACGCCACACCGGCGACAGAGGAGAAAACATGAAGGTCAGCGATATTCTGCGTGTCAAGGGCGGCACGTTGTACACCGTGTCCCCGGACGAATCCCTGGCCCGCGCCATCGAGACCATGGCGCACTTCGACATCGGCTCCCTGGCCGTCATGGAACGCGGTGCCCTGGCCGGCATGCTGACCTTCCGCGAAGTCATCCACACCGCGGCCAAGAACGGCGGCAGCGTGGGCGCCACCACCGTACGCCAGGTGATGGACGCCGGCCCCCACTTCTGCACCCCCGACACCGAACTCGACGAGGTGCGCCCCATGATGCTGGAGCGCCACACCCGCTACATGCCCGTCATGGACGGCAAGATGCTGATGGGCGTGATCAGCTTCTACGACGTGGCCAAGGCCGTGGTGGACAGCCAGAACTTTGAAAACAAAATGCTCAAGGCCTACATCCGCGACTGGCCCGAAGGCGAGCCGGCCGAAGGCGTGGCCAAACTGTCCTGACGGCGCGCCGCGTCAGCCCTCGCTGGCGTGGATCATGTCCCGCACCCGCGGGTAAATCTGCTGCTGCCACTTGCGGCCACTGAACACCCCGTAGTGGCCCACCCCGGTCTGCACGTGGTGGGTTTTGCGGTAGGGGCGGATGTTGGGGCACAGTTCCTGCGCCGCCACCGTCTGCCCGACCGAGCAGATGTCGTCGCGTTCGCCCTCCACGGTCATCAGCGCGGTGCGCCGGATGGCCGCCGGGTTCACCGTGCGGTCCTGCCAGCGCAGCACGCCGCGCGGCAGGTCGTAGGTCTGGAACACCTTTTCCACCGTTTCCAGGTAGAACGGCGCCGGCAGGTCGTTGACCGCCAGGTACTCCTCGTAAAAGGTCTGCAGGGTGCGGGCCTCGGCCTCGCGCCCTTCCAGCAGGTGTTCGTACATCTGCCGGAAGGAGTGCTGGTGGCGCTCCAGGTTCATGCTCAAAAACGCCGACAGCTGCACAAAGCCCGGGTACACCCGCCGCATGAAGCCGGCGTGCGGCAGCGGCACGGTGCTGATCAGGTGTTGCTCGAACCAGTCGATGGGTTTGCTCGTGGCCAGCCGGTTCACTTCGGTCGGGTTGACGCGGCAGTCCACCGGGCCGGCCATCAGCGTCAGGCTGCGCGGCTGGGCCGGGTGCTGGTCCTCGGCCATCAGGGCGGTGGCGGCCAGCGCGGCCACGCAGGGTTGGCACACCGCCACCAGGTGGCAGCCTTCGCCCACGGTGGCCACGAAACGCATCAGGTAGCCGGTGTAGTCGTCCAGCCCGAACTCGCCGTGGCGCAGCGACACGTCGCGGGCGTTGTGCCAGTCGGTGATGTAAACGTCGTGGTCCTGCAGCAGGGTGCGCACGGTTTCGCGCAGCAGCGTGGCAAAGTGGCCCGACAGCGGCGCGGCCAGCAGCACCTTGGGCTGCGGCGCCAGGCCCGGCGCGTCTTTGCGGAAGTGCAGCAGCGTGCCGAAGGGCAGGCGCAACGGGGCTTCTTCCACCACCGGCACGGCCTGGCCGTCCACCAGCACCTGGTCGATGCCGTAGGCCGGCCGGGTGTGCGTCAGGCGCAGGCGCGAGAGCACCTCGCAGGCCGCCGCCACCTGGCGCAGCGCGCTGCGCTCGGTGTGGCGCAGCCAGAGCGCAGCGCCCAGGCTTTGGGCCGTCAGCCGCAGGGGTGACAGCAGATCGGAATGAAACTGGTAGGCCTGGTACAGCATGGGGTTCTTTCCGGTGAAGCTGGGGCCACACAGGCAAGTCCCGGGCCAGCCGGGCGCTGCGCGGTTTTGGTGCGTGGGCCGCGCTGGCGCATGGCACAGGGTTTGCTCAGTCCTGGGCCACAACCTCCCGAGGAGCAAAGCATGGGCACAGCGGTACTCACCCTCAGCAGCAAGAACTACGGCGCCTGGTCCTTGCGCGGCTGGCTCATGGCCCGGCTGGCCGGGCTGGACTTCGAGGAACACACCGTCTCCCCCGACGACCCGGCCATGAAGGCCGAAATGCTGCTGCTGTCCTCCTCCATCCGGGTGCCGGCGCTGGACCATGACGGCGTCCACGTCTGGGACACGCTGGCCATTGGCGAATACCTGCACGAACTCGCCCCCCAGGCCGGGCTGCTGCCCGCCGACCGGGCCGCCCGCGCCCACTGCCGCGCCGTCTGCGGCGAGATGCATTCCGGCTTCTCGGCGCTGCGGTCTTCGCTGCCCATGAACATCAAGGCGCGCTATCCGGGCTTCAAGCCGTGGTCGCGGGCGCAGGCCGACATCGACCGCATCGTCGAGATCTGGACCGACTGCCTGGCCACCTATGGCGGCCCTTACCTGTTCGGCGCCCGGCCCGGCATGGCCGACGCGATGTTTGCCCCGGTGGTCACCCGCTTCGTCACCTACGACGTGACCTTGCCACCGGCCTGCGTGGCCTACTGCGTCACCGTGATGGCGCTGCCCGACATGCGGGCCTGGGTGGCGGCGGCCCAGGCGGAGCCGGACGAGATCGACGAACTCGACGCCGAGTTCTGATGGCCGCCAAACGGCGCACCGGCGCGGGGCTGCGGCGCACCGTCCTGGGCGCCGGCGGCCCCGCCGCGGCGGCGCGCCGGCGTCTGGGATAATCCGGCCCATGAGCGGCAACACCTTCGGCACCCTTTTCACCGTCACCAATTTCGGCGAATCCCACGGCCCGGCCATCGGCTGCGTCATCGACGGCTGCCCGCCGGGCCTGGCGCTGTGCGAGGCCGACATCCAGGCCGACCTGGACCGCCGCCGCCCGGGCACCAGCAAGTTCGTCACCCAGCGCAACGAGCCCGACCAGGTGCAGATCCTGAGCGGCGTGTACCAGGGCCAGACCACCGGCACGCCGATCGCCCTGCTGATCCAGAACACCGACCAGCGCAGCAAGGACTACGGCGACATCGTGCAGAGCTTCCGCCCGGGCCACGCCGACTACGCCTACTGGCAGAAGTACGGCGTGCGCGACCCGCGCGGTGGCGGCCGTTCCTCGGCCCGGCTGACGGCGCCCACCGTGGCCGCCGGGGCCGTGGCCAAAAAATGGCTGAAAGAAAAGTTCGGCACCACCTTCCGCGGCTGCATGACCGCCGTGGGCGAGGTGGACATCCCGTTCGAGCACTGGGACCACGTGCCGAACAACCCCTTCTTTGCGCCGGTGGCCGACACCTCGGCGCTGGAGGCCTACATGGCCGAGCTGCGCAAGGCCGGCGACTCCTGCGGCGCGCGGCTGCGCGTCACCGCCCAGGGCATGCCGGTGGGCCTGGGCGAGCCGCTGTACGACAAGCTCGACGCCGACATCGCCTACGCCATGATGGGCCTGAACGCGGTCAAGGGCGTGGAGATTGGCGCGGGCTTTGCCAGCGTGGCCCAGCGCGGCAGCACCCACGGCGACGCGCTCACGCCCGAAGGTTTCCTCTCCAACAACGCCGGCGGCGTGCTCGGCGGCATCAGCACCGGGCAGGACCTGGAGGTGTCGATCGCCATCAAGCCGACCAGCTCCATCCTGATCCCGCGCCCCTCCATCGACGTGCAGGGTCAGCCGCTGGAGCTGATCACCAAGGGCCGGCACGACCCCTGCGTGGGCATCCGCGCCACGCCCATCGCCGAGGCGCTGCTGGCGTTGGTGGTGATGGACCACGCCCTGCGCCACCGCGCCCAGTGCGGCGATGTGCGCGTGCCGGTCGGCCCGATTGCCGCGGCCGCGCCCGGTCACGCCTGAGCGGTCTGGCCCCACCGTGAGCACGGCGCCCGCGGCCGGCCCGGTGTCGCGCCGGCAGTTGCTGCCCTTCGCCGCGCTGTCGGCGGGGTACTTTGCGCACATCGGTTTTTTCAACCCCTACCTGCCGCTGTGGCTGCAGGACGGGGGCTATGGTCTGTTCGCCATCGGGCTGATGACCTCGCTGCAGTCGGCCACGCGGCTGTTTGCGCCCTACATCTGGGGCTGGCTGAGCGACCACACCGGCCACCGCGTCTGGCTGCTGCGCTACTGCGCCAGCGTGGCGCTGGCGGTGTCGCTGGCCTTGTGGTGGGACTGGGGCGCGGTCGGCCTGTTCGTGGTGCTGCTGCTCATGTTCACCCACACCAGCGGCATGATGCCGCTGAGCGAGTCGGTGCTGTCGCAGCTGGTGAGCCAGGGCGGTGTGTTCGACGCGCGGCGCTACGGCCGGGTGCGGCTGTGGGGTTCGCTCGGGTTTTTGCTCACGGTGCTGGCCGCCGGTGCCTGGTTCGACCGCCACGGCATGGCCAGCTTCCCGGCCTGGACGGCGCTGACCCTGCTGGCGGTGGTGGCCAGCGTCTGGGCCATGCCCGACCGGCGCGGGCCGCGCCACGCCCCCGGCACCCAGCCCGCCATCGGGCCGGTGCTGCGCCAGCCGGTGGTGCGCTGGTTTTTTGTGGCGGCCTTCTTCCACATCCTGGCGCACATCTTCATTTACATCTTCTTTTCGCTCTACCTGGACGGGCTGGGCTACGGCAAGGGCGTGATCGGCCTGCTCTGGGCGTTTGCGGTGGTGGTGGAAATCGGCTGGTTCTTCACCCAGGGGCGCTGGTTGCCCCGGATCAGCCTGGCCGGTTGGCTGGTGCTGGCCGCCGCGCTGATGGCCCTGCGCATGGGCGTGACGGCGCTGGCCGGCGCCTGGCTGTGGGCGCTGTTCGCGGCGCAGGCGGTGCACGCCATCACCTTCGCGGCGCACCATTCGGTGTGCATCGCGCTCATCAACACCCACTTCCCCGACCGGCTGCGGGCGCGCGGCCAGGCCCTGTTCGCGGTGCTGGGCTACGGCCTGTCGGGCGTGGTGGGTGGCCTGCTGGGTGGGCTGGTCAGCAGCCGCTGGGGCGTGGGCGCGGTGTTCTGGCTGTCGGCGGCGTCGGCCGCGCTGGCCACCTGGGCGGCCTGGCGCATGCGGCGCTGGTCGGCGCCATTCACGCCACCGGCGGGGCCGGCCAGAAGCGGCGCAGCGGGTTGAAACCGGTCACCAGCGCTGTGGCCAGCAGCACGAAGGCGCCCCCCAGGTACACGCCCGAGCCCAGCGGCTCGCCCAGGAACAGGTGGCCCCAGGTGACGCCGAACAGCGGGATCATGAAGGCCGGGCTCATGGCCGCCACCGGCGAAACGTGCTGCAGGATGCGGATGTGCAGCCAGTACGCCAGCCCGGAGGTGACCACGCCCAGCATGCCCACGGCGGCCAGCGCCGGCAGGGTGAAGCGCGCCTCGGGCACCGCCCAGGCCGCGCCCGGCAGCATGAACAGCGCGGCCGCCAGGTGGATGCTGGCCGAAATGGCCAGCGGCTGCATGCGGGTGGTGGCGCGCTTCATCATCGGCGTGGCCACGCCGTAGCAAGCGGCGCCGGCCACCGCGGCCAGGGCCGCCCACAGCACCGCGTCGGTGGTGGCCACCGGGCCCAGCTGCACGATCAGCGCCACCCCGGTGAAGCCCGCCGCGCAGCCGGCCAGCTTGCGCCAGGTCAGGGTGTCCTCCTTCAGCCAGGCCGACGACAGGGTGCCAAACAGCACCGCCGTGCTGTTGAGCAGGGCGATGTAGCCGGCCGGCAGTTCCAGCGCGGCGTAGGAAAAGAACAGAAAGGGCAGGGCCGCCGTCAGCACGCCCAGGCCCAGCACCTCTTTCCAGTGGGCGCGGGGCCAGTGGTGGCGCAACGCGGCCATCAGCACCGCCAAGGTGGCGGCGGCCAGCCCCAGGCGCAGCGTGGCCAGCACCACCGGGCCCAGGTCGGGGCTGGCGATGCGCAGCAGCACGAAGGACGAACCCCACAGGGCCGACAGGCCCACCAGTTGCAACAGATAACGGATGTTCACCCACGGATTGTGGGCGGCGGGCCGGGGCCTGACCACCACGCCGCGTCGCCTGCGCGATAGGCCAGGTCGGCCGGGTCAGCCGGCGCGGGCCTGGCGGCGCAGCAGCGCGTCCAGGGCGATCAGGTAGCCGTCGGTGCCAAAGCCCACCACGATGCCGGCGGCCACCGGCGAAATCCAGGAATGGTGGCGGAAGGCCTCGCGCGCGTGCACGTTGGAGATGTGGCACTCGATCACCGGCAGCCCGTCCACGCCCTTGATGGCGTCGTGCAGCGCGATGGAGGTGTGCGTCAGCGCCCCCGGGTTGAAGACGCAGCCCAGCGCCTCGCCGGCCTTGTACAGGCGGCCGTATTCGTGGATTTTGTCGATCAGCGCCCCCTCCCAGTTGCTCTGGAAGCACTCCACCGCGCAGCCGGCGCGTTCACCGGCGGCGCGGCACTGGGCCTCCACGTCGGCCAGGGTGGTGTGGCCGTACTGCTCGGGTTCGCGGGTGCCCAGCAGGTTGAGGTTGGGGCCGTTGAGGACGAGGATCTTTTTCATGGCGGCATTATGCGGCCCGCGTCAGGTGCCGCAAAAGGTCTGGTAGCCGGCGCTTTGCGCGGGTGTGGCTGGCTGGGCCCAGGGGCTGTCGGCCAGGTCCGCTGCCCAGGGGCGGGTGATGGCGGCCAGCAGCGCCTCGAAGGGTTGCAGGTCGCCGCGGTCGGTGGCGGCGTCCAGTGCCGCTTCCACCAGGTGGTTGCGCGGAATCACCAGCGGGTTGACCGCGTCCAGGCGCTCGGCCACCTGCGCTGGCGCTTCGCCCTGTTGGGCCAGCCGCTGCTGCCAGGCGGTCAGCCAGGTTTGCAGGGCCGCCGGGGCCGCGGCCAGGGTCTCGGCCTGCCACAGCGCCAGCCAGGGCGCGGGCTGGCCGCGCAGCACGTCCGCCAGCCGGCGAAAGCCCAGGGTGTGGTCCACCTGGCCGCTGTGCAGCAGGGCCAGGTAGTCCTGGCCCAGGGCCAGGTCGGCGCTGTCGGGCGCCGCGTCGGGGGCATCGGCCCGTGGGCGCAGGCCCAGCTTCTGGCGCAGCACCGCGCCCCAGTGGCGCTGGTACACCGCCGGGAAGGCGTTCACCGCCTCGGTGGCCTGGGCCACGGCGGCGTCGGTGTCGGCGCCCATCAGGGGCAGCAGGGCCTCGGCCAGCCGCGCCAGGTTCCACTGGGCGATGCCGGGCTGGTTGCCGTAGGCGTAGCGGCCGTGGTGGTCGATGGAGCTGAACACCGTGTCCGGGTCGTGCGCCTCCATGAAGGCGCAGGGGCCGTAGTCGATGGTTTCGCCCGACAGGGTGGTGTTGTCGGTGTTCATCACGCCGTGGATGAAGCCCACCCCCATCCAGCGCGCCACCAGCGCGGCCTGCCGGTCGATGGCCGCGCGCAACAGGGCCAGGGCGGGGTTGGCGCTGTCGGCCAGCTCAGGGTAATGGCGGGTCATGACGTGTTCCACCAGCCGCTGCAGGGTGGCGCTGTCTTGCCGCGCTGCAAAAAACTGGAAGGTGCCCACCCGCACGTGGCTGGCGGCGGTGCGCACCAGCACCGCGCCGGGCAGGGCGCGTTCGCGCCGCACCGTTTCGCCGGTGGCTACGGCCGCCAGGGTGCGGGTGGTGGGCAGGCCCAGCGCGTGCATGGCCTCGCTGATTAGGTATTCGCGCAGCACCGGGCCCACGGCGGCCTTGCCGTCGCCGCCGCGCGAAAACGGCGTGCGGCCCGAGCCCTTGAACGCGATGTCGTGGCGCCGGCCCTGCGGGTCCAGCACCTCGCCCAGCAGCAGGGCGCGGCCGTCGCCCAGCTGCGGCGAAAACCCGCCGAACTGGTGGCCGGCGTAGGCCTGGGCCAGGGGTTGCGCCCCGGCGGGCACCACCTGGCCGGCAAACACCGCCAGGCCCTCGTCGCCGGCCAGGCGCTCGGCGTCCAGCCCCAGGGCCTGCGCCAGCCCGTGGTTGAAGCGCAGCCAGCGCGGCGCGGGCGCCGCTTGCGGCACCACCGGCACGTAGGCGCCCACCAGGTCGCGGGCGTAGCTGTTGTCAAAGGGGAACAGGGCGGGCAGGGTCACACAGGGCCTTGGGGTGAACGGGAAGGGAGCAGCCGCATTGTCCCGCGGGGTGCCCGCCTCGGCGCGCTGTGGGGTTGCTGGGTGGCGGCGGTGCGCCGCACCGGACGGCGCGGGCCGGTCTGGCCGAGGCAATTGCGGCTGTAGAACAAATCAATCGGGAAAAGGCCTGCGCACAGGGTTGTCCGCCTTGCGGGGGGCGCGGGCGGCGGCCTAGCATGGGGCATGAACAGCGTTGACGAACTGCCCGTGGTCAAACAGGGCCAGTGGTTTTTTGGCGGGTTGACCACCTGCCCGGTGCGCATCGTGCGCCACCACACCCTGTACGGCACGCACGACCCCGAAGACCCGCCCGAACTGGCGGCCGACCGCGAAGCCGAGTGCTACTGCGTGCGCTACCACCTGCCCGGTTCGGACGACCCGTGGCACGACGGCGGCACCGCGCTCACGCTGCGCGAAGCCATGTTCATGGCCGAGCGCAAGCTGGGCCCGGTGGTCAACTGGCAGGACTGAGCACCGGCGCCAGCCGGTAGCTGGCGCTGCCCGCGGCCCAAGCCAGCAGGCGGTCGATGTTGGGGTGCTTGCCCGGGTGGGCCTGGGCGTCGGCCAGGTGCTCGCCGTACCATTGCAGCCCTTCGGCCGCCGCCGCCGGGGTGATGGTGCCGCCGTGCTTCTGGGCCAGCCCGTGGTACACCGCCAGCGAGCCGGCCTGGCCGGGCTTGTTTTCCAGGGTGGCCACGGTGTGGCCATCGGCGTCCAGCAGGTGCGCGGCGGCGAGGTGGCTGACGGAGGGGAGTTGTTGGAGTCGGGTGGCGAAGTTCATGCGCGTGATCATGACACGGCTGCACAGCCTCGCGCTTCAGGTTGCGGCAGGCAGCACCCTCCGCAAGGCGCGTATATTGTGCCAGAGCAGGGCCTTGGGCATCTCCATGGCCATGGCCTGCATGCAGCGCTCCAGCCAGCCTGGGCGGTTCTGTAGGCGGTCAATCGCTTTGGCCAAGTCGCGCTCTACGGCAGAACCATACGCCGCTTGCGCCTTGGCCAGCGCCGCACGCAAGGCAGGCAGGCGCAGGTTCATCATCGCCAGATCGATCACGTCCCGGCTGAACACGCCATCGTCTGCCTGTCGGTCGGAGTTGGCCAGCAGTTTCGATGCTGCGAGGTCCAGCGGTGTCAGGGTGTCCACCCCGCAAAGCACGTCCTGTGGCCCCGGTACTTCCAGCTCCATGCGGGCTTCCCGCACGATCTCAAACTTGATCGCCTGTCCGTCCATCTGCACCTGGGTGCGTATGCCGTACTGGTCGGCACGTATTTCACGCAGGGCCACCAGCGGCATCGCACCTTGGCGAACAATGGCGCTGATGCCATCGGTGCCCATGAGCCGCTGACGCAGATCTCGGTAACCCGCCGCGTCAGAGACCAGAAAGTCCATGTCCACCGACTCTCGGTACTCGCCATAGCGCAGCGCAATGCACGTACCCCCGCCAAACAGGCAGCCGTGCTCGCGCAGCAAGCGGCTGTCCAGCGACGCCAGCACGTGCCCAATGCGTTGATGGTGAGGGCGCTCAAACACGGTGCTTGGTGAATGCCGTGCGCAGCGCCGCCAGCAGTGCCTGTTCGTGGGCAGGCATGGCTTCTACCTCCAGGTGGCGCGCGTTGCGTTCGTAAATGTCCAATGCCTCGGCGGGGGTGAGCGTGTCCGTGCCGTGCACCTGCCAGGCCAGTGCTTTCAACTGGGGGTGGTCGTTCAGGCGGATGTGCAGCGGAATCCATTCCCCGGCAGGCGGATTGTGCGCTGTGGTTCTGGCTGCGTTGGCCGCAAGCGCGGTCAGCTTCAAACCCAGGGCGGCCAGCACGTTGGCCCAAGCCCCCACCGCCACCGACGCCTCGCCTTTTTCAATGCGGTGCAGTGTGACCCGCGAGACGCCAGCCGCCTCGGCGGTGGCGGTGCTGCTCACGCGCAGGGCTTTGCGCTCGGTGCGAATCAGCGCACCCAGGGCTTGTAGCTGCTGGGCGGCTGCTTCGGTGGTTGCGGGTGTGGCTGCAGGCATTTGTTTCTCATAATATGCAAACAAGGATATTTGTCAATTATGAGAAACAAAAATTTGGACGGATAGCTGCTTTCAGTGCGCACACCCGCAGTGGGTTTGATGGTGCCTGTTTCGGGTTGTACCAAGCCCCACCCCCAAAATGATGCAAAATCTGCTAAACCAACAATACCAAGCAGAGGGATGGCCACACTGATACCCGCACTGGGCAGTTGCGTGTCGCGCATGACGGGCGGGGCGCGCCGCGTGGCCGAGCGGCTGGAGCAAAAGCTCGACGACGACTACCTGCTCTGGTACGACGTGCCCGTGGGCCCGCGCAGCGCCCACCCGGACTTTGTGATCATCCACCCCCGGCGCGGCATTCTGGTGCTGGAGGTGAAGGACTTTCGCCTGAGCACACTCATCCAGGCCGACCGGCAAAACCGGGTCATCCACGGCGTGGCCGGTTCGGGCAAGACCATGCTGCTGGGCTACCGCGCCGAGCACTTGGCCAAGGCGCAGACCGCGGCCAGCAAACCCATCCTCATCCTCTGCTACAACGAACCGCTGGCCCGGCAAATTGCGCGTGTGATGGCTGCCAAAGGCATTGCCGACCGCGTGCACGCGGTGCACTTCCACAAATGGTGCTATGCGCAGTTGAGGGCCTATGGGCAGGAAATGCCGGCCAACAACCAGCCGGTCAGTGACAAGATGGCCGACATGGTCCAGCGCGTCATCACCGGCGTGGACCGCCGCCAGATCCCCAGCGGGCAATACCAGGCCGTGCTCATCGACGAAGGCCATGACTTTGCGCCCGAATGGCTGCGCCTGGTGGTGCAGATGGTGGACCCCGCCACCAACAGCCTGCTCGTGCTGTACGACGACGCGCAGAGCATCTACGACCGCACGCAGAAGAGCAAAAACTTCAGCTTCAAAAGCGTGGGTATCCAGGCGCAGGGGCGCACCACCATCCTCAAGATCAACTACCGCAACACGCGGCAGATCCTGCAAACGGCCAGCCTTGTTGCCGCTGATCTGCTGACCGCCGAAGACAAGGACGACGACGGCGTGCCCCTGCTCAAGCCCGTGAGCTGCGGGCGCGACGGCGAGGCGCCGCTCATCGTGCGCCTGCCCACCCTGCGCGAAGAGGTGGCCCAGGTGGCCGAACTGCTGGCCACCGCCCACCGCGAAGGCCACGCCTGGGCCGACATGGCCATCCTCTGCCGCCACCACAGCGAAATGGACATGTGCGCCGAATTCCTGCGCAAACGCAACCTGCCGCACCAGCTGCGCCGCAACTCGTCCAGCGTGTTCGACCCCGCGCACGACAGCATCAAGGTGATGACGCTGCACGTCAGCCATGGGCTGGCGTTATCGGTGGTGGCGCTGGTGGGCGCCGGGCGCATGCCCGCCGAGGGCGAAGACGAGCGCGAGGAAGCGCGGCTGTTCTATGTGGGGGCTACGCGGGCGACGCAGCGATTGGTGATTGGGGCGAGTGGGAACGGGAAATTCGCTGCACGGCTGTAGGCAGAAGCATGGGCTTGGTCTCAAGATCGGCTTGTGTTGACGTGCTACTGACAGTTAGATTTGAATCTATAGGAATGGGTGATTGGTGATGCTCGATCAAATGTTTACTGCGGAGAATTTTCGTCGCATATTCGATGCTGAAAATCGAAAGGGAGCTGACTTGGCGAGCCGTTATTTTCCGATGCTCGAGCCTCACACGCTCGCAATAAGGGAAAAGGTGAAAGGTATTCGCGACCTAAGAAAAATCAAAGCCACGATGACAACTGAAGATTTTGATGCTCGGTTGAGTCTTTTGAGGAGTGAGTTGTCTGCGTTGAAGGTGAATAAATCATCTGCTATCGATGTGTTGATGGATGAGGTTAGTAATAGGGTGCTCAAGCCAACATTCAAAATTAGTCTGACGGAAAAAATTGGGCCTAAGGGAAAAAAAATTTACTGCATCGACGCTGAGCCTGAGACCTATTTTGCTGTCAAGCAGCTTCAAAGAAACATCCACCAAACGTACGGTGTTAAGCAGGCGAGCCGTCACGACTTGGTCTGTCAGCTTCGAGATATGTTGGGTAGCGAGTTTCCTTTTGAGTTGGTTCGTACGGATATTTCATCATTTTATGAAAGCGTTAATCGTCAACGCCTGATTGAAAAGCTGGATCAAGATCAGCTGTTAAGCTCAGCTTCGAAAAAGTATATTAAACAAGTGCTGAATTCCTATGGAGATATTTCCGGTGCCGTGACTGGTATCCCTCGTGGTGTTGGAATCAGTGCATATTTGGCTGAACTCTATCTTAGGTCGGTGGATAAGGCGATTCGTGAAATTCCTGGGTTGGTTCTGTATTGTCGATATGTTGACGATATTGTGGCTGTTTTTGCACGACCGCCGGTCGGTGGCGTTGTTGGTTCGTACAAGAATGCAATTGTCACAATTTTAGGCAGCAGCGGGCTTTCTCAGAATGCGGGTAAAACTGCGGAATTTGATCTCTCTGATCCCTCATCGAAGAAGTTTGAGTATTTGGGCTATCGTTTTCTTGTTGAAAAGCCAGGTGCTGTTGTAGTTAGTCCGAGCGCTGCGAAGATCGTGAAGTATCGCGCACGCATGGGAGCTGCATTTTCGGAGTATTGGCGAGAGGTGCCCGTCAGTCCGAAGGTGGCATACAGAAAGTTGGTGGCGCGAGTGAAGTTTTTGACTGGGAATACCCGCCTTTCCAATAGTAAATCCTGTGCGGTGACTGGGATTTACTTTAATAATTCGTTGGCAGATGATTTGTCAAGTCTAAAGCTCCTGGATAAACGGCTAAAAAAGTCTATAGAGGACCTAAAGCGTCCTAGTCTCAAAAAGTCTTTGAAGAGATTTAAGTTCACAGCGGGATTTGAGCAGCGTCGGTATCATAATTTTAGTGCGAAAGAGTTGCAGGTAATCGTGAGGGCTTGGAAGTATGTCTAAGCGCCGTGTCTCGCTAACTCACAAGAAGCAACGGGCCGTCCTGACGGATATGCTGCCGTTCGAAGTTCCTCCGACATTCTCAAATCGAGGTTATTTTCGATTTCTTAGAGATAATGGCGTTGAGATCGAAAAAGGCCAATTGCGCTGGATTTGTGATACAGCAGATCTCGATGTCACAATGCGAATATTGTTTGGAATATCTCCCGCTGCTGTCATTGCGTCAGAGACTCTGACCGAATGGGGTAAGCAGAAGGTGCGTCGCTCAGTGCCTGTAAAGAAATGTCAGTGGGGGACTGTCCCTTTTAATTTCCGTGTTGCCCATAATCTTGACGGGCGTACCCTCAGCGTGGTGCATCCTCGAAATCAGGTTGCGGTGGCGAGCTTCTTTGCAACGCACAGCGCGTTGATTACTTACCATACATCTGTAAGTGATTTCTCAATACGCCGCCCCGTGTCGGTGGCGCGTTACGCCTACTTCAAAGACAAACTCCATGAAGAGCGTTTGGATACCGCAGGAGGTGTCGAAGAAGAAGACCGCGAGTACGAGCAACTGGGCTCATATTTCGTGTACAGAAAATACAGGAATATTCATCGATTTTTTGAGTCGTATACGTATCACCGTTGCGAAAAAAAATACGATGCGATGGTGCAGATAGATATCAATAAGTGTTTTGATAGTATCTACACGCACTCGTTGCCTTGGGCGATTCTTGGCAAAGATCAGACGAAGTTTAGTCTAGATGCTTCCAAGGTTACCTTTGGAGGACGGTTTGATGCCCTCATGCAAGACCTGAATCACAAAGAGACGAATGGAATCGTCATTGGTCCTGAATTTTCGCGAGTGTTCGCTGAAATAATCCTGCAGTCGATCGATGTTGAACTGATCAGGGAATTGGCAGATGTTGAAAAGTTAGTTCATAAAGTTAATTATGAGATTTTTCGATATGTGGATGACTTCTTTATTTTTTATAACGAGGAGTCAACCCAGGTAAAGATCTTTGAGTCGCTTCAGAGAATACTTAAGTCCAAAAAATTGAGCGTCAATACGGCGAAAATTAAACACTACAAGAAGCCCATAATTACTGAAATTACCATTGCCAAAGAGCGAGTCTCGAACTTACTAAATGAGGCAATCGATCCGTTGTGCGAGGTGGAATCCTCGGCAGGTTCTGTTTCGGCGCCTGCTCGGCACTTGGTTTGCTCGATAAATGTAAATCGCTTGATTACTCGGTATAAGTCTGCTATCAAAGAGTCGAATGTCGCCTATGGCGATGTCTTAAATTACAGCTTTGGTATCGTTGAAAACAAGCTTGATAAGCTTTTTAAGGCTTATATTGAGTGTGATGGGTCTGATCGTGATCGTAAGCGGCTATCAAGGGCTATGTTTGCGATTATGGAGTATGTGTTTTTCTGCTATTCTGCGAGTCCTAAGGTTAATCATACTATCCGGCTCTGTCGAATTGTTGCTGCCTCGGTGGATTTTTTGCATGCTCAGGGTATTTCGTACGAGTTGAAGCATTTTTTGTTTAAATACATTCACGATAACGTAATTCAGCAACTTGAGAAAAACACGATGAACGTCCATCGCGAGGTGGAGAGTCTTTACTTGCTAATCTCTCTCTCGCACATCGGTCGGGAATATTGGTTGCCTGTTTCTGTTCTTCTTCGGCATTTTATGATTGAGGAGGAGTCCGGTTCGGGTAACTATGTTCGTTCAGTAGGCTTCATGAGTCATTTCTCTATCACGGTTCTGCTTTCCTATATAAAGGGGAAAAGTCGATATGCAAAGTTGAGGCAGTTCGTAGAAGAGCACGTAGTCAATAAGCTCGCGCACATGAAGGCATATTGCCGCGAGGACGCCGAAGCGGTGATGCTGCTGTTGGACTTCGTGACTTGTCCCTATGTCAGTAACATCGCTAAGAGCCAAGTTGGTCAGATTTTTGATTTGGATGCTGCTGGGCTTTTGTCTTTGCAGTCCTCGTGTGATCGTTGGTTTACAGCTTGGGGGGACAAGTTCAACCTAGGAAAAGAGTTGGACGCGAAGCGAAGCCGTGAGGTATACTGATATTGGCGCTCCGCTTTAACCAAATGGCTGTTGGCAGCCCACACACAAGCGCCATCCCTTCCCCTATATCAATTGGGGGTTGGGTAGTGAGACGGCAGGAGCGGGCTGTCTCACCCCTACCTTTTTGCCTTATTTCTTCTTTTTCCAGCGCTCAAGAGGTGAGCCAGTCTTGAAAGTCAATGAGCTAGGTTGATCGGCAATCCGATTCTGCGGACGTAAAAAAGGCAGCGATGCATGTGCAGCGCTGCCTTTTTTGACAAGGCCAGTTTACTTTCCCCAACTATCCTTCAACCCCGTCACCCGGTTGAACACCACCTTCCCGTTCACACCGTGGTCCGCCCTGTCGGCCACAAAGTAGCCGTGGCGCTCAAACTGGAATTTCTGGTCCGGCTTGGCCGCAGCCAGTGACGGTTCCACGACCGCTGTCACCACCCTCAGGCTCTCGGGGTTGAGGGCGTCCAGGAAGTTCTTGCCGCCCGCGTCGGGTTGCGGGTCGGTGAACAGGCGGTCGTACAGGCGCACTTCGGCGCTCACGCCGTCGGCGGCGCCCACCCAGGTGATGGCGGCTTTGGCCTTGACGCTGTCGGCGCCGGGGGTGCCGCTCTTGGTGCCGGCGATCACTTTGGCGTGGACTTCGGTCACTTTGCCGTCCGCGTCTTTGAGGCAACCCGTGCATTCGATGACGTAGCCGCCCTTGAGGCGCACCACGTTCCCTGGGAACAGGCGCTTGTAGCCCTTGGGCGGCACTTCTTCAAAGTCTTCGCGTTCGATCCACACGTCCTTGCCGATCTTGAACACGCGGTCGGGCGGGGGCGTCTGGCCTTCGGCGATGGCGCTGTGGGGCAGGGCGGGCTGGGTGCAGTCTTCGGTGTAGGCGTCAGAGCCGAACACTTCGGCCCAGTTGGTGAGCACCAGCTTGACGGGGTCGAGCACGGCCATGCCGCGGTGGGCCTTGTTTTCCAGGTCTTCGCGCAGGCAGCCGTCGAGCGTGCTGTAGTCGATCCAGGAATCGCTCTTGGTCACGCCGATGCGTTCGGCAAACAGCTGGATGGCTTCGGGCGTGTAGCCGCGGCGGCGCAGGCCGAGTATTGTTGGCATGCGCGGGTCGTCCCAGCCGCTGACCTTCTTCTCGTTCACCAGTTGCGCCAGCTTGCGCTTGCTGGTGATCACGTAGGTCAGGTTCAGGCGCGCAAATTCGTACTGCCGCGGCGGCGGGGCCTTGAGCAGGCCGCCTTCGCACAGACGCTCCAGCAACCAGTCGTAGAAGGGGCGCTGGTCTTCAAACTCCAGCGTGCAGATGCTGTGGGTGATCTGCTCCAGCGCGTCCTCGATGGGGTGCGCGAAGGTATACATGGGGTAGATGCACCAGGCGTCGCCCGTGTTGTGGTGCGTGGCGCGGCGGATGCGGTAGATGGCTGGGTCGCGCATGTTGATGTTGGGCGAGGCCATGTCGATCTTGGCGCGCAGCACGGCGGCGCCGTCGGCGAGTTTGCCGTCGCGCATCTCGCGGAAGCGGGCAAGGTTCTCTTCCGGGCTGCGATTCCGGTACGGGCTGTCCACGCCGGGCTTGCCGAAGTCGCCGCGGTTGACGCGCATTTCTTCGGCGGTCTGTTCGTCCACGTACGCGTGGCCGGCGGTGATGAGGTGTTCGGCCGCGCGGTACATGAAGTCGAAGTAGTTCGACGCGTAGTACAGGTGATCTTCCGTCTTGCCGCCAAAGCTGCTCTGCCAGCCAAAGCCCAGCCACTGCACCGCGTCGAGGATGGAGTCCACGTACTCCTTTTCTTCCTTCTCAGGGTTGGTGTCGTCAAAGCGCATGTGGCAGACGCCGCCGTAGTCGCGTGCCAGGCCGAAGTTCAGGCAGATGCTTTTGGCGTGGCCCACGTGCAGGTAGCCGTTGGGCTCGGGCGGGAAGCGGGTGCGGATCTTGGCCGGGTCGGGCTGGCCTGCGTCGTGGAAGGCGGCATCACCCGGGCCGCCGCCCCACTGTCGGCTGGCGTAGGCGCCGGTGGCGAGGTCTTTTTCGATGACCTGGCGCAGGAAGTTGGAGACCTTGTGCTCCTCGCCGGCGGCGGCGGGGGCGGGGTGTTTCGGGGCGTGGGAGGGTGCGGAACTCATGACGGAATTCTAGGCCTTGCGGCAGGGTGGGCCGGGGCTGTGGCACAGGCCGCGGCGGCGGCCCGGGGGTGTGGCGTTCGGGGGCAGCGTGTGCCGAAATGTGTCACGCACGAGACAGCAATCGTCTGCCCGCGCGCTGGCGGGCGACTTTTGCGGCCGGCGGTGGCGCAGGCACGGCATTTGCCCAAGGGGGCCGCCACCGCGTTGGTGGCGCAACCCTCGATGGAGACACGCAAGATGAACAAAAAAATGACCGCCCTGGCCGCCCTGACACTGCTTTCGGGCCTGGCCGCGGCCCAAAGCACCGTGACGCTGTACGGCACCGTGGACCTGGGCCTGATGGTCAACAGCAAGACCGCGGCCGGCACTTCTTCCACCTCCCTGGACAGCGGTGGCATTGCGCCCAGCATTTGGGGCCTGCGCGGTACCGAAGACCTGGGCGGCGGCCTGAAAGTGGGCTTCAACCTGGAAGGCCACCTGAACCCCGACACCGGCACCAGCGTCAACGGGCTGTTCCGCCGCCAGTCCAACCTGGTGGTGTCGTCCAGCGACTGGGGCGCCGTCACCATCGGCAACCAGTACAGCCCCGCCATTCTGGCGTTCGCGGCCACAGAGCCGCGCGGCCTGCGCGAGAACTTCTCGGGCCTGTACCACTGGGCCTTCAACTCCGACACCAACGGCCTGAACGGCAACGACGACGTGGGCGTGTTCCTGCAGAACGCCATTTCTTACAGCAACAACTTTGGCCCGGTCAAACTGGCCGCCGGTTACGGCCTGAAGGAAAACGTCGGGTCCGTGCTGTCCTTGGGCGCCACCTACACCGGCCCGGTCACCCTGTCGGCGGCGTACCAAAGCGCCAACAGCGCGGCCACCGGCCACCGCGCCAACTCGCTCTACACCCTGGGGGCCGCCTACGCCATGGGCGACCTGACCGCCAAGGTCAACTACCTGCGCGGCAAGAACCAGAATGCCGCGCAGGTGCAGACCAGCGACGTGGGCGTGGTCGGCCTGGGCCTGGACTGGAAAACCTCCGCCCAGAACACGGTGCTGGCGGCCCTGTACCTGGGCAAGGACAAAGACAACGCCGCGGACAAGACCCACACCTTCATCCTGGGCAACGAATACGCCCTGTCCAAGCGCACCACCGCCTATGGCCAGGTGGCGTTCATCAACGCCAAGGCCGGCGCCACCGCCAAAACCTCGGCCACGCTGACCCCCGGCATGGCGGGTGAGACGAGCACCCAGCTGAACGTGGGCATCAAGCACGCGTTCTGACCGGTTCCGGCCTGAAGCGCAGCGGGTCCACCGGCCGGTGGACCCGCTTTTTTTCGCCAGCAAGGGGCCGAACGGGCCCGGGGTTACGGCTTGATACGTTCTTCACATTTGCCACGCGCCGGTAACCGGGTTTCGCGGCTGTAATCGCCCCAACGGCCCACCGGGTCGCTTTTGCAGGAGATGAAGATGTTGACCTCGAAGTGTTCCCAGGCCTGGCGATCCCCCAAAGCGTGGTTGTGGTCGGCGGCTGCGGCCCTGGCGCTGTCGGCCGCCGGCGGGGCCCAGGCCACCGACGTGTACTGGTCCATCGGCGTGCACCAGCCGGGGGTGCATGTGGGCGTGAGCAACGCGCCGCCGGTGGTGGTACACACCACGCCGCGGGTGGTCCACGTGTCGCCCCGGGTGGTGTACGGGCCGCCGCCGGTGGTGGTGGTGCCGCACCCGGTGTACCGCACCGGCTGGGCGCCGCCGGGCCACCACAAGCACAAACACGGGTACAAGCACCGCGACCGTGACCGCCACTGGGACGACGACCACCGCCGCGACGGCCGGCACGGGGGCCGCGACGACCGCCACGACCGTTGGGACGATCGGCGCGACCACCGCCGCTGACCCCGGGGGAGCCACTACACTCAGGGGTTTGACCGAGACGCCCCTGCCGTATGGACCCCATGCTCTTGCTCAAGGCCGCCCTGATGGGGGTGGTCGAGGGCCTGACCGAATTCATCCCCGTGTCCTCCACGGGGCACCTGATCCTCACCGCCGCCCTGCTGGACATGCCGGGCGAAAAGACCAAGGTCTTTGAGGTGGTGATCCAGACCGGGGCGATCCTGGCCATCGTCTCGCTCTACCTGCAGCGTCTGCTGTCCACCGTGGTGGGCCTGCCGCGCGACGCCACCGCGCAGCGCTTCACCGCCAACGTGCTCATCGGCTTTTTTCCGGCCGCGCTGGCCGGGGTGTTGTTCATCGACGTGATCAAGGGCGTGTTGTTCAACCCGTTGGTGGTGGCGCTGGGTTTCATCCTGGGCGGTTTCGTGATGCTGTGGGTGGAAGCGCGCCAGGCGCGGCAGCCGTCGCAGCGCATCGACACGGTGGACGCGGTGGGCTGGCGCGACGCGCTGGCCGTGGGCCTGGTGCAGTGCCTGGCGCTGGTGCCGGGGGTGAGCCGTTCGGGCGCCACCATCATCGGGGCCATGGCGTTCGGGTTTTCGCGGCGGGCGGCCACCGAGTTCAGCTTTTACCTGGCCATTCCGATGCTGTTCGGGGCGGCGGCCTACGACCTGTACAAGCAGCGCGAGCTGTTGAGCTGGGCCGACGCGCCCATGTTCGCGGTGGGCCTGGGGGTGTCGTGGGCGGCGGCCTGGGTGTGCGTGCGCTGGCTGATGCGCTTTGTGGTCAGCCACACCTTTGTCGGCTTTGCCTGGTACCGCATCGCCTTTGGCGGGCTGATTCTGCTGACCGCCGCCACCGGCTGGGTGAACTGGACACCCTGAGTCAGCCGGCGAAGCTGCGCAGCGCGCGGTCGATGGCGGCGGCGGTGTCCAGCGGCCGCTCCATCGGGAACAGGTGGCTGCCTTCCACCATTTGCAGCCGGGCCGACGGTTCGCGGCCCACCAGCTGGTACGTCATGGCCATGCCGACCTGCTGCATTTCGGCCGAGCGGGTGCCCCCCACAAAAGCCACCGGACAGGCCAGCGGGTGGCGGCGCAGCAGCCGGTCCAGGTGGTGCGGCAGGGTGTTGTAGATGGCGGTTTCCACGTCGCGGTCGAAGCGCAGCACACGCTGCACGCCCTGGGGGGTGACCTCGTCTTGGGTGCCGTGGGCGATGTAGTCTTGCAGCACCTGCGGGTCCCAGGCGGCGAAGCTGCGCTTGTGGGCAAAGTGGGCCAGCGCGTCGGCGGCGCTGGGCCAGCGGTTGCGCCGTTTGCGGCTGACCTGCCCCGGCGACAGCGCGCCGATGAGCCGCGTCTGCTTGACCGCCTGCAGCGCCTTGGCGCGCCAGCCGCCCAGCACCGGCGAGTCCAGCATGACCACGCCGGCCAGCGGCCGCCCGGCCAGTTGCGGGTGCCTGGCCGCGCACATCAGGCTGACGAAGCCGCCCAGCGAATGGCCCACCAGGTAGAGCGGGCCGGGCGCGTCGGCGCATTCGGCCTGCACGAAGTCGGCCAACTGCTGCACCAGGTGCGGCCAGTTGCTGGTGACGGGGTAGCGCGGGTCGTGGCCGAAGCGGTCCAGCGCCTTGACGGTGTAGCCGCGCGCCCGCAGGCCGCGGAACAGCACGCCGTAGGTGCCGCCGGGAAAGCTGTTGCCGTGCGCGAACACCACCGTGGGGTGGGGCGCCGAGGGTTCGCGCGGCGGCGTCATCAGACCAGTTTTTCCTGCGCGCTGCCGAGCTTTTTCAGCGGGCGGTGGCGGCTGGGCACGTCCATCAGCGGGTGCGGGCTGGCGCTGCCGTCCCAGGCCGGGTGTTCGATGCTGTCGAACACCTCGCGCAGCTTGACGCCCCAGGTGTCGTGCAGCATGCGGAAGTAGGGGTTCTGCTCGTCGATGCAGACCACGCGGTCGCTGGCCAGGCGGTCGGCCTCGTACACCGCCAGGTCCAGCGGCAGCCCGACCGACAGGTTGGACTTGAGCGTGGAGTCCATGGAGATGAGCGCGCACTTGGCGGCCTCGTCCAGCGGGGTGTCGGGGGTGATGACGCGGTCCAGCACCGGCTTGCCGTACTTGCTTTCGCCGATCTGGAAGAAGGGCGTTTCGGGCGTGGCCTCGATGAAGTTGCCGGGCGAGTAGATCTGGAACAGGCGCATGCCTTCGCCGGCGATCTGGCCGCCCAGGATCATGCTGACATTGAAGTCCACGCCGGCACGCTGCAGCGCTTCGCCATCGCGCTGGTAAACGTGGCGCACCGCCGAGCCGAGCACCCGGGCCACGTCGAACATGCTGGTGGCGTTCCAGATGGTGAGGGCTTCGCCGCCGTCGGGGTTGGGCACTTTTTCAACCTGCAGGATTTCGCGGATGGACTGCGAGATGCTGAGGTTGCCGGCCGAGAGCAGGCACATGAAGCGATCGCCCGGCTTTTCGTAGACGATCATCTTGCGGAAGGTGCTGATCTGGTCGAGTCCGGCGTTGGTGCGGGAGTCGGACAGGAACACCATGCCGGCTTTGATTTTGACAGCGACGCAGTAGGTCATGGGACTGGGGTCTGGGTGGGGCAAAACCCATTCATCGTAGCAGACCCCAGGGGGTACGCCCCGCCCGGCCGGGCGGTCACACGCCTTCGGCCAGGCCGCCGGCGCGCAGGGTGCGGCGCTGCACGGCGGCGTCCCAGACGCTGCGCGGGCCGGTGTGCACCACGCTCAGGCAGGTTTTGGCGCGGGTCAGGCCGGTGTACACCAGTTCGCGGGTGAGCACCGGGCTGGGGTGGTCGGGCAGCACCAGCGCGGCGTGGGCGAATTCGGAGCCCTGCGACTTGTGCACGGTGAGGGCGAACACGGTTTCCACCGCGGTGAGGCGGCTGGGCAGCACCCAGCGCACGCCGGGCTGGCCGTCGGCGCGGGGGAAGGCGACGCGGCGCGTCCAGCCGCCCACGACCGGGTCGGGGTGGGGCACGGTGAGGGCGATGCCGATGTCGCCGTTCATCAGGCCCAGGGCGTGGTCGTTGCGGGTGACCAGTACCGGGCGGCCGGGGTACCAGCCGCTGGGGGCGTCGAGCCAGCCGGCGGCGTGCAGCCACTGGGCAATGCGGTGGTTCAGCCCGGCCACCCCCCAGGGGCCCTGGCGCAGCGCGCACAGCACCTGGAAGCCGCCGTGGGTGGCCAGCACCCGTTCGGCCCAAGCGTCGAAGGCGGCCGCTGGCGCGTCCAGCGGGGGGCGATCGTCGCGCAGGCAGGCCAGGTAGTGGCGGTAGCCTGCGGCGCCGCGGGCGGGGTCGCCGTCCACCACCAGATCGCGCAGGGCCTCCAGCCGCTGCGGGCCGGCGCGCAGGCTGCGCAGGTCGGGCCGCGGACTGGCCAGCAGGGCCCAGCCCGCGTCGGCTTCACCCTGGTTGACGGCCAGCGCCAGCTGGCCGATGCCGCTGTCGCCGGCAAAGCGCCGGCTGTGGCGCAGCATCACGGTGTGCTGGCTCAGCGCGGGGCCGTCGGGGTCGGTCAGCTCGGGCGGCACGGCCTGGCCGGTGGCGGCGGCGATCCAGGCGGCGGTGTCGGGCCGGTAGCGGCCGGCGGCGGCGTGGGCGCACAGCTGGCCGAGCACGGCGCCGGCCTCGACCGAGGCCAGCTGGTCCTTGTCGCCCAGCAGCACCAGCCGCGCCTCGGGCGGCAGGGCGTCGAGCACCGCGTGCATCAGTTCCAGGTCCACCATGGAGGCCTCGTCCACCACCAGCACGTCCAGCGGCAGGGGGTGGCCGGCGTGGTGGCGGAAGTGGCGGCTGTCGGGCCGCGGCCCGAGCAGGCGGTGCAGCGTGACCACCTGGGTGGGGATGTGCGCGCGCAGCGCGTCGCCGCCGGGCAGCTGGGCCAGTGGCAGCGTGGCCACGGCCGCGGCGATGGCGCTGTTGAGCCGCGCGGCGGCCTTGCCGGTGGGGGCCGCCAGCCGGATGCGCAGCGGCTGGCCGGGCGCCGCACCGCCGTGCAGGGCCTGGGTTTGCAGCAGCGCCAGCAGCCGCACCACGGTGGTGGTTTTGCCGGTGCCCGGCCCGCCGGTGATGAGGCCGAAGCCGCTGCGCGCGGCCACGGCGCAGGCGATTTTTTGCCAGTCGGTGGCGGGGGCGGCCTCGGGCGCCTGGGGCGGCGGGAACAGGGCGTCCAGCCAGGGGCGGCTGGCGGCGTGGTCCAGCCCGGGCAGGCCGGCCAGGCGCGTGGCGAGGGCGCGCCGCACGCCCTGTTCGTGCTGCCAGTAGCGGCGCAGGTACAGCCGCGCGCCTTGCAGCACCAGGGGCGTGGCGCCGGCACCGGGGGCCACCAGTTGTGGGTGTTGCAGCGCGGCCTTCCAGGCGGCCAAGGTCAGCGGGGCCAGCAACTCGGCCGGGGTGGAGGTGGGTGCCGCGTCGGGGTCGGGGGCCTCGTCGGGCGGCAGCGACAGGGCGTGCAGCGGGGCGCGCAGCACCTCGTCCAGCGCCAGGCAGGCGTGGCCGCGGCCCAGCTGGTGGCTGGCCAGCGCGGCGGCCAGCAGCAGCGGTGGGGCGGCGTCGGGTGCCTCGCCCGCCAGGTAGCGGGCGAAGGCGGCGTCCAGCGGGCGCAGCCAGCCGCGCGTGGCCCAGGCGTCCAGCACCGCCAGCAGCGCGGCGGTGGCGGGGGGCAGGGGGTGGGGGGTCAGGAGCATGGCGGGGCCTCTGCGGGGGCGGTGTCACCGAACAGGCGGTCCAGCGCCTCGATCAGGGCGCGCGGCGGGCGTTCGGCGTGCACGCCTTGCGCCGGCCCTTGCAGCCCGCGCAGGAACAGGTACACCGCACCGCCCATGTGGCGGTCGTAGTCGTAGCCGGGCAGGCGCTGGCGCAGCAGCCGGTGCAGGGCCAG
>NZ_JAAQQT010000596.1:0-25437 GCF_011742065.1 Aquabacterium sp. A08 | reverse complement strand
GATCGTGTTGGTTGGTGTGCTGAAGGCGGTGCTCCGAATATGCAATCTGGTGAGCGTTTCGGTGCGGAGTCCACCAGGCCCTCATCCCATGCGCCGCCCGTCCATCGCGCGCTCGGACAACTGGGTATCCACACATGCAGTGCTTGCCGCCGACGTCCATGGGGCCAAGCTGACGTGGCCGCGCAGCTGGGGGCTCCGGCCGACGACTTTTGACGTGCCCTTTTATCTTCTTCACAGAGCGGTACCGCGCTGAGTGCACCGCCAGCAAGACTGTCGAAGAGGATGTTGGTTGATAAATGTTGTTTTTGGAGCATTTTCTGTTGGTATGTGTTCCAATAACATAATCATGCGCACGCCTTACCCCCTTTCCGTAGAGCAAGCCATGCTCGACCTGGGTCGCCGCATCGCCATCGCTCGCAAAGCACGGGGCTACACCCAGCCGGAGTTGGCTGCAGCCGCGGGCGTTGGACTCTCTACTGTGGTGGGCATCGAGGGCGGTCACCCCGGTGCGTCCATCGGAAATGTCTTCCGGTTGCTGGATGTCCTGCAGCTGCTCGGCCAGGTGGATTCCCTGCTGGACCCTGCCCGCGATGAAATGGTCACAGAGGCGGGGGTCACCAAGCTCATGGGCTCCACCACCGCCTCGTCCACTGTCCGTGGGGATCTGATGCGCGGGAGTTCCCGATGAATTCGGTCCCCGTCTGGGTGTGGATGCCCGAAGAGACCGAACCCATCCTGGCTGGAGAGCTGCGAATCGAAGGGTCCCATAGGGGGCGCTTCCTGTACTCCACGGACTTCAGGGTGCATCCCAAGGCCACGCCTCTGGATCCGGTGTCACTGAGGATGGCGGGCGCCCATGGCGTTCCTGTGAACGCTCCAGAGGGCATTCCAGGCGTGGTCATGGACGCTTGCCCCGCCGGGTACGGCGAAGACCTTTTGCAGAACCTCCATGGTCGAGACAGGACGCTGACCCGGATCGAGCTTCTGGAACTGGGCGCAGGGGACGCAGCGGGGGCTGTTGCGGCCTGCGCCGACATAGACAGAAAGCTTCGCAGTCAGGCGCACAGCCTCGACGCTCTGAAGTACCACATCGAACAACTGGAGGCTGGCCAGCCCAGAGCGAGGGCGATCAAGGACATGCTGGGCGATATGGCCACCAGCGCGGGTGGTGACAGGCCCAAGGCCACGGTTGAGTTCGATGGCCGCCTTTGGATCGCCAAGATGCAGGCCCGCAATGACATGCCGTTTTTGCCGGCGAAGGAATTCGTCTGCATGACCCTGGCGGGCGAGTGCGACATCACCGTCCCGGACATTCGTCTTGAGACCGTCGCCGATGTGGCCGTCCTCCTGGTGCAGCGCTTTGACCGACACGGCGACCCCAAGGCGCCCTGCAAGCGCCTGTATGCCTCCGCTCACACGGCGCTGCAACTGCAGCCCGGCACTGTCGCTGGAGCCCCATCGCGCTCGTACCTGGCACTGGCCGACAAGCTCAGGACCTGGTCGCGTCACAGCGACGATGTGCAGAACGACATCCGAGAGCTATGGCGCCGCATGTGCTTCAACGCCCTGGTCGGCAACGGTGACGACCACCCGCGCAACCATGCCTTCTACCGAGTCAAGGAGGCTTGGCGCCTGGCCCCAGCCTTCGACATCACACCACTGGTCGGCTACCGGGGCTCCCTCAGCATGGGGGTCGAGATCCGCGGCGGTACGGCCGTGAGCGTCGAGCGACTGCTGGAGGCCTCTTTGCGCATGGGCTATGCATCTGCCACAGAGGCCGCCCAGTGGCTGATCCAGGCCGCAGGCCGGGTGGCCCAGCGCTGGGAGCGTGATCTGGCGGCTGCAGGCGTCACGCCCGAGGCGATCTCGGGGGTGCGCAGCGCCTTTGCGCTCAGCGAGCAACTCTCTGACAGCAGCGAGTCGGTCTTGCGGGAAGCCGAGGGGATTTCCAGCCCCTCACGCAGGCGGAAGTCTGCCATAGCCCAAAGCCATCGAGCCGGATAAAACACGCTGCCCGGCAACCGTTTTGCAGCAGTCGGCAAGGGTGCGCGAGGCCGAGTTGCCCAGGGCGCGATAGGGCCGAGGCACTTTTGAATGATCATGGTCTTATAAAATATGTCGAATATGTTTGACATTAAAATCTTGCCTGTGCTCCAATTCGCCCATGAACTTGCTGTCTATAGGCCAACTCGTCAAACAGCGTCGTCAGCTCCTGGGCCTGTCACAGGCCAGGCTTGCCCGGCTCAGCAGCTTGTCGCGCGCGACGATCAACCAACTGGAAACCGGCACGATCGTTGACCTGGGTGCCGCCAAGCTCATCGCACTGCTGGACCTGCTGGGGCTGACGATGGATGCCGCAGAACGTCCGAAGCGGGATAACGCTTTGGCTCTGGCCAGCCGCACGGCCAGCGTGAGCTACAAAGACGTGCTGACACCCGAGGCGTTGGCCGCTGCGCTGGTGGAGGGGCAACTGCCGGCCAACATCACGCCCCAGGTAGCCACTCTGCTCGATGAAGCACCGTTGCCACTCATCGTGGGTGCCGTGGAAGAAATCGCACGCCACACCCATTGCCCCGCAAAGACGCTGTGGAAACATCTGCTGCAGTGGGCCCATGACTTGCAATCGCCAAGGGCGGTGTGGGCATGAGTGCCGGTGAGCAAACGCCCTCCAACTTGCCACCAGGCATTTGGCAGGACCTGCTGCGCCATGCCTATGCCCTGATCGACGAAATCACCCAGCACGGCATCAGCGATCCTGTCTGGACGTTTGGTGGTGGCACTGTGCTGATGCTTCGACACCGCCATCGGGTCAGCAAGGACATCGACATTTTCGTGCCCGATCCGCAGTATCTGGGTTTCGTCTCTCCGCGCTTGAGTGATGTGGCCGAGTCCGTGACGCAGGACTATGTCGAAGGACCAGGGTACATCAAGCTGCTGCGGCCCGAGGGCGAGATTGACTTTGTGGCCTCGCCGAACCTGACCGCAGAGCCGTTCGAGCTGTGGCGGTTGCTAGGGCGGCGGGTGAGGGTGGAGACCTCTGCGGAAATCGTGGCCAAGAAACTCTGGCACCGCGGGGATCGCGCAGCGGCGCGAGACCTGTTTGACTTGGCTTTGGTGATTGAACGTGAGCCCCATGCACTGGAAAGTGCCAGGAAATATCTGGTCCGCCACCGCGAGGCGTTTCTCAGCCAGCTTGAGCAGCGCAAGGCAGTGTTGAAGCTGCAGTTCGATGCGATCGACCGCCTGGACTTCCGGGTGACGTACGATCAGGCACAGCGGATGGCGGGGGAGTTTCTGAGGTCGCTTTGAGCTGGAAAGAGATATTCGCGATCGGCACTTCCGTAGATGCGTTGATGGCTACCCAGCTGCACCAAGACCCATCTCGTTCCCGACTGGGTCCATGAGTTCTGTTCAGCGTAGGGCGGTGGACGCCGCAAAGCAATATTCGCATCGATCAAGGATTGAAATGTATGCCACCAAGTGGCACAATTATTGAATGCGACGCGTCTTCAAAACTCGCCATTTCAGCCGATGGTTGAGAAAGTCAGACCTGACCGATGCTTCACTGTGTGCTGCAGTCAACGAAATGGTGGCTGGGTTGATCGACGCCGAACTGGGCGGCGACGTGGTCAAGAAGCGCGTGGCGTTGCCCGGTCGGGGCAAGCGTGGCGGTGCCCGCACGTTGGTGGCCACCCGCAAAGGCAGCCGTTGGTTCTTTGTCTACGGCTTTGAGAAGAACGAGCGCGCCAACATCACGTCCACCGAATTGGAAGCGCTGCAGACCCTGGCGGGTTCTTTGCTGGGACTGACCGCTATCCAATTGAACACCGCCGTGGAAGACGGCAGCTTGCAGGAGATTTGCCATGGACACTAAAGCCAAGACCCAGGTCAAGGTTCCAGTCAAAAGTCGGATTCTAGAGGCCGTGCACGAGACCGCATCCGACTTGGATCGGCTGGGTTTCATTGACAAGCGAAAGCAGCAAAAACTGGAAGCCCTGTGCCTAGAGCCAATCCCGCATTACGACAGCCAACGCATTCGCAACTTGCGTGAGCACTTGAAGCTCAGCCAGACCGTGCTGGCTTCGGTGCTCAACACCAGTCCGTCCACGGTGCGCAAGTGGGAATTGGGTGACAAACACCCCAGTGGACCATCACTCAAGCTGCTCAACCTGCTAGAGCGCAAGGGCTTGGAGGCCGTGCTGTAAATCGAGTGCCGGTGGCCGGTTGCACACCATCAGGGATATTGGATCTGTCGAAGCCACCGCAGGGCAATGACCGGCGTGTCGTGCAGGCCTTGACCGTCAGGTGCGGCTGTCAATGTCTGTTCCCGATGCGTTCCGCTCAACCGACCTGGAGGATCGGACACATTGGCTCTTGCCGGTACCTGCCCGGTCTCAGATCAGACGACTCGCCGCCACAGGCTCTGACCAAGTGGTTGCTTGCACCGACTGCGTGTGCCATCGACAACGCACTGGGCATGTGACCCTTCAGATTTGATGGTTCACACGGTCTCGTCATTCAAATTTGGGCCATGGTTTTGTGATCTTGTGGGGTGGGTTGGGGCGCTGAGGGCGGAGTCGTGACGTTTCAATCTGGTCAATGATTGACACGGAGACCACCATGCCCCCACCCCTTGCCCCCCCCGTCCAGCGCACGCTCAAGCAACTGGGCACCAACATAGGCCGGGCACGCCGCCGACGTCACTGGAGCCAAGCCGACCTGGCCGAGCAGATAGGCGCTTCGGTCAGCACCGTTCGCCGCCTGGAGAAAGGTGACCCCGGCACCGCGCTGCAGCACCTCATCAGCGTCCTTTTTGTCATGGGCGAAATCCAGTGCGCCAATGGACTCCTCGACACCCCGACCGACCGCATCGGCCTGATGCTCCAGGACAAACGCCTGCCCAAGCGCGTGCGCCAGTCCCGACAAGAGGAGGGCGAGTTGTGATGCACGCCACCGAGCACTCTGCAGACTTGGGCCCGTTTTTGCCCACCGGTCCCTGTGGCCCCCGCATCGCCAATCGTCTGGCCGTCTCCATCGGTCACGAAGGCCGGTCATTGGGCGAGTTGTGCCTGCACACCACACGCGGCGGGCCTTGCTCGTCATTTCGGTACATGAACAGTTGGCTCCAGAGGCCCGGTGGCTACTCGGCGTCTGCGGACCTGCGGTGGACACGGTCGACCCAGTGGACCCAGCCAGCCGGAGGCGATGGCCGCAATGTTTTTGGGGCCATGGCGGATACGCAAGCCCAGGGCTTTGGCTTGAAGGTTTTCAGGAGGGCGCAGGCGCGCGGATTGCTGGACGCTTTTGCTCCTGCCGGGCACGAGCCCAGCCCCATGGATGCGCTGTCGGTCGTGCTGGACAGCGTCCGGCTGGGAGCCCTGAGGCTTCGTCCGGCAGGTTCACCTCGTGTCAATTTGGAGCGCGAGCGGTTTTTGGTGCCGTGGGACTTGGGCTTGAAAAGCATCGCCGTCGCGATCCAGGCCTTCGAGCGACAAGAAGAAGACCTGTGCCAGTTGTTGTGGTTGCTCTACAGTGCCACCGCCCTAGGGGGTGAACGGCCCAAATGCAGCTGGTTCCAAGACAACGGCCAGCTGGCTGTCGCCAAGTTCCCCAGTCATCGGGATACATTTCCCATTACCCGGCTGGAAGTGCTCACCGCCCAGTTGGCCAGGACTGCAGGCATACGGGTGGCCGACCACAGGCTCAAGCATCCCGTGTCAGAGCCGATCGTGCTGGTCGAACGGTTTGACCGCCGCCCAGACGGTGCACGCATCCCCTACCAGTCGGCCTATACCTTGCTGCAAGCCGCGCCGGGCGATGGCATGAGCTGTTTCGATCTGCTGGATGCGATGCGTATCCACTGTGCAGACTACCCCGACGATGCCCGCGAGCTTTGGCGCCGCCTGCTTTTCGACCTGCTGATCAACCACGCCGATGCCGATCTGCGCAAGGTGGGATTCCTTCATGTCGGACACAACCGCTGGCGGCTGGCCCCGGCTGGCGGTCTGACGCCCAGCCTGGACCCTCCCACGCCCGAGTCAATCGGCCACAACGCAACCCCTTCTCCCGGCGGCTCTGTGCAAGCCTTGATGCAAGCGGCGAGTGCCTTCGAACTGGGGCACCAGGAGGCACGGGTTGCACTGCGCCATCAGCTCAACTGCCTCCAGCTGTGGCAAAACCGCGCTCGGGATTTCTCCGTGAACATGAGCCGAGCCGACATCGCTAGGCTGGAGCCGGTTCTGAACAACGTGCATGTCCAGCAGGCACGCCACATGTTGCGGGCGTGAGTGCAAGTCACTGGCGACCCGCCACTATGACCAAGCCAAAATTCTCACATACGGGCGGTTTTAAGTCCAAAAGGTTCGGATTTGAACGCTTAAAGCCAGGAAGCCGTTCTCTGGGCAATGTCGGTCATCCGGGCCTCATCATTTGAGGCCTGCATCGTCCATTCAGCTTTAGTCTTTTTGCAAGCCATTTGTGCAGAGGCTGGGCACGCCCGATCCTGCACCTGTGTGGGCTCATCCCGCACTGGCAATGGCTGGCTTGACCAGTGGGCAGCCCTGGGTTGGTGGCGAGTGCCTCCACGCACTGCACTGCAAGCAGCTCGATCAACTGCCGAAGTTCGCTTGCGTTTGGATAACGCTCAAGCTTCAGCATGCGTTGCAGTCATTGCTGAGGTTGATGGGTCCCCTCTAGGCAGCGCCATACTTCCCTGATGGTTTTGGCGAGCATCCCCCGATTCTCTGGTGTTGGGCATGGGGCGGTGCTCCCTGGTCAAGGATCGTCAGCAAGTGTCATCGCGCAGGCAGCGACAAGCTGGCCGCACCCGCTCAGGGCCTGTATCTTTTTGTGAGACTACAGGAGGGGCTACCCTTAAATCAAAAATTCGTGTATTCGCGCCCGCGGGCACACGCGCGCGCGTTTTTTGAAAGCTTCCTTTAGGCGCGGAAAAAGTGAAAAATCTCAAAATTTCCCTCAAAATCGGGCTGAGAGCGGTTTTCCAGTGACTACCGCCACCGCCACAATTAAACCCAAGTGACTGATGCACTTGGGTTTTTTTCTGGGCGGCTGGCCCTGCCAGCCATTGCTGCGGGGGGCAGCCATGACCCACACCATTCACGATCGGGACTTGCTGGCCAGCCTCGTGCAGTCGTCCGATGACGCGATCATCACCAAGTCGCTCGACGGCACGGTGCTGACTTGGAACTCGGCCGCGGCCCGGATCTTCGGCCACAGTGCCCATGAGATGGTGGGGCAGAAGATGCTCAAGATCTTCCCGCCCGACCGGGTGCACGAGGAGGACGACATCCTGCGCCGCCTGGCCCGGGGCGAGCGCATCGAGCATTTCCGCACCCAGCGGCTGCACAAGAGTGGCGCCTTGCTGGACATTTCCGTCTCCATCTCCCCCATCCTGGGCCCGCACGGCCAGGTCGTGGCGGCGGCCAAGATCGCCCGCGACATCACCGAGCAGGTGCGGGCCGAGCGCGAAATCGCCCAGTACAAGGCCCTGATCGACTCGTCGGAAGACGCGATCATCAGCAAGGACCTGCAGGGCATCATCCGCACCTGGAACGCGGGCGCCCAGCGGATTTTTGGCTACAGCGCCGAGGAGGCGGTGGGCCAGCACGTGGGCCTGCTGTTCCCGAAAGAGCGCCTGCACGAAGAAGACAAGCTGCTGCGCACCGTGCTGTCGGGCGGGGTGGTGCGCCACTTTCGCACCACGCGGCTGACCCGGGACGGGCGGCGGATTTTTGCTTCGATTTCGCTCTCGCCCATCAGGACCGACACCGGCGAGATCATCGGGTTTTCCAAGATCGTGCGCGACCTGACCCAGGAAATCCAGCAGGAGCAGCAACTGTGGCAGGCGGTGCACTACGACAGCCTGACCGGGGCCATGAGCCGTACCGGCATCCACAACGCGGTGGACGACCTGATCCGCATCTCACAGGTGCGGCAGCGTTCGATCGCGGTGGTGCATTGCAATCTCAATGGGTTCGCCCACATCAACGCGCACCTGTCGCCCGACGTGGGTGACCGCGTGCTGGTGAAGGTGGCGCAGACGCTGCGCGAGGTGGTGCGCGAGGCCGATGACATCGGGCGGCTGCACGCCGACCATTTCGTCGTGCTGCTGCAGGGCTTCAGCCAACCCGCGTCCATGGCCACCGCGGTGGACAAGATCCGGGCGGCCATTGCTGGCATCACCGAGGTGGATGGCCACCCGCTGCGGTTGTCGGCCAGCGTCGGTGTGGCGGTGTACCCGGAGGACGGCAAGTCCTGTGCGGGGCTGCTGCGCAAGGCCGAGCAGGCCGCGCGCACCGCCCGGCTCAAGGGCAGCGGTGGGGTGCAATTTTTCTCGCAGCCACATGGCAAGGAGGTGCCGGAGGATTTCTTCATCGTCCAAGGCCTGAACCAGGCCCTGGAAAAAGGCCAGTTGCACCTGGAGTACCAGCCGATGGTGGAGGCCCGCACCGGCCGCCCGGTGAAGGTCGAGGCCCTGTTGCGCTGGACGCACCCGGAGCTGGGGCGTGTGTCGCCAGCGGTGTTCATCCCGTTGGCCGAGAAGTACGGCCTGGTGCGCCCGCTCAGCCGCTGGGTGCTGCGCCAGGCCATGGCCGATCTGGCGCGCTGGACCCACCGCTTCGGCATGGATTTCCAGGTCAGCGTCAACCGCTCGTCGCACGACTTCCACGACCTTGAGGAGTGCCATCACGAGATGCGCGAGGCCCTCCACGAGTTTGGCCTCTGTGGCCGCAACCTGATCGTGGAGGTGACCGAGTATTCGCTGGTGGGCAGCACCAGCGTGACGGAAAACATCCTGAAGGCCTACCGGGCCCTGGGGGTGCAGGTGGCGCTGGACGACTTTGGCACCGGCTATTCGTCCCTCGACTACCTGAAGCGCTACCCAGTGGACTGCCTGAAGATCGACAAGGGCTTTGTCGACACCCTGGCGTTCAGCAGCGTGGACCAGCAGTTGTGCGAGGGCATTGTGGGCTTGGCCAAGCGCCTGGGCCTGCAGGTGGTGGCCGAGGGCGTGGAGACCGCGGCACAGGAGGACATCCTGTGTTCGATGGGGGTGGACTTCATCCAGGGCTACCTCCACGCGCAGCCGATGCGCGCCGAGGCGCTGGAGACTTACCTGGGCCAGGCCCTGGGGTCCCCACCCGCCTGAGGCACACCGTGGCTCAAGCCCGCGCAGCCGGCGGGGCGTCCCAGCCGTGCCGGTCGTCCCCCCGGGCCAGCGGGAAGCTGCGTTCGGCCGAACGCAGCGTGTTCTCGATCAGCATGGTCACCGTCATCGGGCCCACGCCGCCGGGCACCGGGGTGATCCACGAGGCTTTTTCCTTCACCTCGTCGAAGCACACGTCACCGACGATGCGGCCGTCCGGCAGGCGGTTGATGCCGACGTCGATGACGATGGCGCCGCGCTTGACCATCTGCGGCACGATCAGCCCGGGCTTGCCGGCGGCGACGATGAGGATGTCGGCCAGGATGGTGTGCTGCGCCAGGTCGCGCGTTTTGGCGTGGCAGATGGTGACCGTGGCCTCGCGCTGCAGCAGCATCAGGCCCATGGGCTTGCCGACGATGTTGCTGGCGCCCACCACCACCACGTTCTGGCCGGCCACATCGGTGCCGGTGGCGTCCAGCAGCAGTTGCACGCCGTAGGGGGTGCAGGGCGGGAAGATGCTGTGGCCGGTGACCAGCGCGCCGACGTTGTAGAGGTGGAAGCCGTCCACGTCCTTGTCCACCGCGATCGCCTCCAGCACGCGCGCCACCGGGATGTGTGGCGGCAGCGGCAGCTGCACCAGGATGCCGTGCACCTGCTCGTCGGCGTTCAGGCGTTCGATGGTGGCCAGCACCTCGGCCTCGCTCACGTCGGCGGGCAGGCCCACGTGCAGGGAGCGCACGCCACACTCTTCGCAGGCCTTGATCTTGTTGCCGACGTAGACCTGCGAGGCCGGGTTCTCGCCCACCAGGATCACCGCCAAGCCGGGCTGCACGCCCTGGGCCTGGAGGTGCCCCACCCGTTCGCGGAAACCTGCACGCAGCTGCCGCGACAGCGCCTTGCCGTCAATGATCTGGGCGGTCATGGCTCGGGCTCAGCGGAACACCACGGTCTTGTTGCCGTGGATCAGCACGCGGTCTTCCAGGTGGTAGCGCAGGCCGCGCGCCAGCACCGCCTTCTCCACGTCCTTGCCGCTGCGCACCAGTTCTTCGGGCACGTCGGAGTGGTCGATGCGGATCACGTCCTGCTCGATGATCGGGCCCTGGTCGAGTTCGGAGGTGACGTAGTGGCAGGTCGCGCCGATCAGCTTGACGCCGCGCTGGAAGGCCTGGTGGTAGGGCTTGGCGCCGATGAAGCTGGGCAGGAAGCTGTGGTGGATGTTGATGATCTGGCCCGGGAACTTGTCGCACAGGTCGGGCGAGAGGATCTGCATGTAGCGCGCCAGCACCATGGCGTCGGCGTCGGCCTCGCGGTAGAGGCGCTCGACCTCGGCGTAGGCCTGGACCTTGGTGTCGGGCGTGACCGGCACGTGGTGGAAGGGGATGCCGTGCCACTCCACCAGGCCGCGGAAGGTTTCGTGGTTGGAGATGACGCAGGGAATGTCGATGTCCAGTTCGCCGGACTGCCAGCGGCCCAGCAGGTCGTACAGGCAATGCTCCTGCTTGGAGACCAGGATGACGACGCGCTTTTTGCGCGCGCTGTCGGCGATGCGCCATTGCATGCCAAAGGGTTCGGCCAGCTGGGCGAAAGCGGCGCGAAATGCGTCGATGTCGAGTTGCAGCGAGTCGGCCAGGATCTCCTGGCGCATGAAGAACATGGCGGACTCGGCGTCGGCGTGGTGGCTGGCTTCGGTGATCCAGCCGTTGTGCTGGGCCAGGAAGTTGCTGACGGCGGCGACGATGCCGACGCGGTCGGGGCAGGACAGGGACAGGGTGTAGCGGCGGGGCGGGGTGCTCATGGTGGGGCCTTGTTCAGTCTTTGGCGGTGCGCTTGGTTTTTTGCGGGTCGTCGAAGGGCAGGGTGTGGGCGGTGGCGGCGCACTGCAGCGCGGCACCGCGCAGGGTCATCGCCTTCCCATGCACCGCGTACGCCGGGTCGAGGCGGGCGATGGCCATGGAGCGGCCGGTCAGGCGCGAGTACATGCCGCAGGTGACGAAGCCGACCTTGCGCTCGCCGTCGTACAGCGCGTCGCCGGCCTGGGCCGCTTCTTTGCTGGCCAGTTCGACGCCGAAGATCTTGAAGCGCTCCTTGCCTTGGAGGCGGTAGTGTTCGGCGGCGCCGCGGAACTCGGTCTTGCCGGGCGAGACGGTGAAGTCCAGCCCCAGCTCCCACAGGGTGTCGCCAATGGGCTCACCCTCCATGGGGTACATGTCGGAGTTGTCGTAGGGGTAGAACAGCAGGCAGCTTTCCACGCGCAGCCAGTCCAGCGCGGTGAAGGCGCAGGGCACGATGCCCATGGCCTGGCCCTCTTCGACGATGGTGTCCCAGATGGTGGGCGCGTCGGCGGCCTTGCAGAAGATCTCGTAGCCGCGTTCGCCGGTGTAACCGGTGCGCGAGATGGTGACCGGGCGGCCGAACAGCGTGGTGTGGGTGTGGTGAAAGTAGGGCAGCTGGCGGATGCCCGGCACGTGTTGGGACAGGTACTCCACCGCCAGCGGGCCTTGCAGCGACAGGTCGTGTAGGTCGTCGTCGAACAGCACCGAGACGTTGCGGCCGACCGCGCCGCGGGTCAGGATCTCGTGGCCCTGGCCGGCGCCGTGCACCACCATGAAGGCGTTGGGGCCGTTGCGGTAGATGACGCAGTCGTCGATGAACTTGCCGTCCTCGTTGAGCATGCAGGCGTAGACCGATTTGCCCGGGTAGAGCTTGCTGACGTTGCGGGTGGTGGCGTGGTTGATGAGCATCTCGGCGTGCGGGCCGATGACGTGCACCTTCTTCAGGCCGGACACGTCCATCAGGCCGGCCTTGGTGCGGATGGCCTCGTGTTCGTCGGCCAGGTCGGTGCGGTAGGTCCAGGCCGTGCCCATGCCGTTCCAGTCGGCCAGGGACGAGCCGAGTGCGCGGTGGCGGTCGGCCAGGGCAGAGATGCGCCAAGAAGTCATGTGTCTCTCCAGTGCAGATGAAAGAAGGAAATGAATGGGAGGGCTCAGGCCGTTTCGGCCAGGGTGTCGGTGTCGGCGTGGGTGCCCACGGGCAGCGGCGCGCCGTCGTCGTGGGCGGCCAGGTGGGCCACGGCCAGCGGCAGGTAGCGGGTCAGGCCCTTGTATTCGGCCAGGGCCGGGTGCAGGGTGGACAGCACGCGGTGCAGGCGCTTGCCCCACTTGGGCACGCGCGCCAGGTCGTCGAGCGAGGCCAGGTAGCCGCGGATTGGGAACAGCAAGGCGTTGCTGCGCGGCAGGCGCCACAGGGTCTGCAGTTCCACCCGCAGGTGCAGCTTGCGGCCGATGTTCTCGGGCGTGAGCGAGGCGCGGTCGGGGCCCCACTCGGGGTAGCTTTCGGGTGAGGTGTCGAGCCGCGGGTTGACCGTCATGGTCCAGTTCAGGCGCCGCACCGGCTGGCCCAGGCGCACCATCAGCAGGTACTTGAGCGCACGTTCGAACACCCCGGCCTGGTGCGCCAGCGGCACCGGGCCGTGCCATTCCATGAAGCCCATGCCGACGTTGAAGTCCAGCGACCAGTCGGCCTGCGAGGTCACCATGCCGGCGTCCAGGAACAGGTTGTTGTCGCGCTGGTCGCAGATGGCGAAGTCGCCCTGCACCTGGCGGGTGATGTACTCGAAGGGCTCGCAGGGCAGCGTGGCGGCGTCGCCGAAGGTGAAGGTCTGCACCAGGCCCAGCGGGCGGTTGGTCCAGGTCCAGCTGGCGCCGAAACCGTCGCCGGATTTCTGCAGCGCGAAGTGTTCCGGGTAGTCGCGGGACAGGCTCTCCATCAGCAGCTCCAGCGTGTCCCACTGGGCCGTCATCATGTGCGGCAGCGCTTGGCAGCGGCCGGGGTCGCGTTCGAGCGTGATGGCCCGGTCGCGGCACTCGGCGATGTAGTGCTCGTCCACGTCGAAGGCGTGCACGAAGGCGTCGCTCGGCCCGCTGCCGTTGTGCGGCTCCATGTTGACGCTGTACATGTAGCGGTCTTCCGGGAACGGGAACGGGAAGCGCAGGATGGCGGTGTCGCTGTTGCGGTAGGTGTAGTCGCCGCGGAAGGTTTCGTCGGGCTTGAAGGCGAGGCTCATGGGTGGCTCCTGTGGGGGTGTGGACTCAGAGGTCCAGCACCAGCTGCGGGCTGCGCGCGCGGGAGACGCAGGGCATGATCAGCCGGCCGCTGGCGCGTTCGGCGGGGCTGAGGCAGTGGTCGCGGTGCTCGGGCTCGCCGTCGAGCACCGGGGTGATGCAGACGCCGCAGGCCCCACCGCGGCACAGGCAGGGTGCGGCCACGCCGGCGCGTTCCAGCGCTTCGAGCAGGCTTTCGTCCTCGGCCACCCGCAGGCGCAGGCCAGATTTGTGCAGCACCGCCTCGAAGGCGTTGCCGCCGGCGCTGGCGCCGCCGAAGTGTTCGGTGTGGACCTGGCTGGCTGGCCAGCCGGCGGCCGCGGCGGCTCGCACCACCGCGTCGTTCAGGTCGCTGGGGCCGCAGACGTAGAGGTGGGTGCCGGCCGGCTGGTCGGCCAGCAGCGCGGCGGTGTCGAGCCGGTGGCCGTCGGCGTCCCAGTGGAAGCGCACGTCGGCCCCGTCGGGCAACCAGGGTTGGAAGACGTCTTTCTCCGACTCGCGGCAGCAGACGTGCAGGCTGGCGCCGGTCTGGCGCACGCCGGCGTCCTGCAGGTAGGACAGGAAGGGCGTGATGCCGATGCCGCCGGCGATCATCAGGTGGTGGCGCGCGGGGCGCACCGGGGCGAACAGGTTGCCGGGGGGCTGGGCGTCTAGCCGGTCGCCGACCCGCAGGCGCTCGTGCACCGTGGCCGAGCCGCCGCGCGAGGTGGGCACCCGGCGCACGATGACGTCGTAGCCGCTGCGCGTGCCTGGCGGGTTGACCAGCGAGTAGGCGTTGCGGTGGGTGCGTGCCGCGCCCGGCAGGCTCAGCAGCACGTGCGCGCCGGCGCCGGTGGGGGGCAGGGCCGAGCCGTCGGCCGCTTCCAGGCGCAGGTGGCGCAGGCTGGGCGCGATGTCGTCGATGGCGGCGACCCGCAGTTTCAGGGCAGACACGATCATGGAAACACCTCCTGCACCGCCGGGCGCTGGCCCGGGGCTTCGGCATCGACCATCACGCCCATGAAGGCGCCGTGACGGCGGGAAAAGTGGTCGCGCACCAGCAGGTGCCGGCCGCAGCCGGCGCAGGGCACGGTGTGGGTGGTCACGCCTTCGGTGACGCCGTGGCAGTGGGTGCACCAGACGCGCCGGCGCAGGCTGCCGGCGTGGGCCAGGCGCAGCTGTTCGGGCGCCAGGCCGGCGGCCCGGGCCAGCGCGGCGACCGACCAGATGAAGGGCTCGGTGCCCTGCACATAGAGGCGGTCGTGGACGCGGAACGGTCCGGTCTGGGCCAGCGCGTCCGCCAGGGCGGGCGTGTCGGCCAGCACGGACACCGGCAGACGGCCCAGGGCGAGCGCACCGACCGACCAAACCTGCAAGGCACCGGCCACCGGCGCGAAGGCTTCGGCCAGGGCCTGGCAGCCCTCGGCGTTCTGGGCCGCCGCCTCCAGCACCAGCCAGTGGCGCACGGCCGTGGCGTCCGGCCGCAGGGGCTGGTAGACAGGGCGGCTCTTGATGTCGGAAGCGGCGTTGGTCATGGCGGCCTCCGCGTCAGCCGTTCTGGCCCGGAATCCAGTTGGTGCCGGCCAGCGGCACCTGGGCCATGGCGGCGGCCTCCACCGTCAGCGCCACCAGGTCTTCGGGCTCCAGGTGGTGCACGTCCTGCTTGCCGCAGGCGCGGGCCAGGGTGGTCAGCTCCATGGTCAGCGTCTTGAGGTAGTTCTTGACGTGCTTGGCGCCGTTGTCGGGCTCCAGGCGCTGCTCCAGGATCGGGTCCTGCGTGGTCACGCCCACCGGGCACTTGCCGGTGTGGCAGTGGTGGCAGTAGCCGGCCTGGGTGCCCAGCGCGGCGTAGTCGGCCTCGGCGCTGTGGTTCTGGCCGCCCTGCTGGTAGGTGTCGCGGTTGCAGCCCAGGGCCATCAGCACGCCCTGGCCGATGGCCACCGCGTCGGCGCCCAGCGCCAGCGCCTTGGCCACGTCGGCCCCGGTGCGGATGCCGCCCGAGACGATGAGCTGCACCGTGTCGATCATGTCCAGGTCGCGCAGCGCGGCCACGGCCTGGCGCACCGCCGCCAGCGTGGGGATGCCAGCGTGTTCGATGAAGCAGGTCTGGGTGGCCGCGGTGCCGCCTTGCATGCCGTCCACCACCACCACGTCGGCGCCGGCGTGGACCGCCAGCTTGACGTCGTTGTAAACGCGGGTGGCGCCCACCTTGACGTAGATGGGCTTTTCCCAGTCGGTCAGTTCGCGCAGTTCCTGGATCTTGATGGTCAGGTCGTCCGGGCCGGTCCAGTCCGGGTGGCGGCTGGCCGAGCGCTGGTCCACGCCCTGGGGCAGGGTGCGCATCTTGGCCACGCGCGGGTTCACCTTCTGGCCCAGCAGCATGCCGCCGCCGCCCGGCTTGGCGCCCTGGCCCAGCACCACCTCGATGGCGTCGGCGCGGCGCACGTCGTCGGGGTTGAAGCCGTAGCGCGAGGGCAGGCACTGGTACACCAGCGTCTTGGACGACTGGCGTTCCTCGGACGTCATGCCGCCGTCACCGGTGGTGGTGCTGGTGCCCATGGCGGTGGCGGCCTTGCCCAGCGCTTCCTTGACGTTGGCCGACAGCGCGCCGAAGCTCATGCCGGCCACGGTGATCGGGGTGTCCAGCACGATGGGCTTTTTGGCGAAGCGGGTGCCCAGCACGGTCTTGGTGGAGCACTTTTCGCGGTAGCCCTCCAGCGGGTAGCGCGAGAGCGAGGCGGTGAGGAAGACCAGGTCGTCGAAGTGCGGCAGCTTGCGCTTGGCGCCCAGGCCGCGGATTTCGTACAGGCCGGTGCCGGCGGCGCGGTGGATGTAGTCCAGCGTGCTGCGGTCGAAACTGGCGGACTCTTCGCGCTGCAGGCGTTTGAAGGCGATGGGGTGTTCGGTGCTCATGGGGGCTCCTCAATAGGTCTGATCGGCGTCGGCGTTCCAGTGGTACAGGCTGCGGGCCGAGGCCACACGCTTGAAATCCTGGGGGGCGTGGTGCAGGCCGGCGGCGGCCAGCAGTTCGGTCAGCGCGGCGATGTCGGCCTCGCCCAGGGGCTCGAGCTGGGCGTCGGCGCCCAGGCTCTTGATCTCGCCCTTGACGTAGATCACCGCCTCGTAGAGCGAGTCGCCGAGCGCGTCGCCGGCGTTGCCGCAGACCACCATGCGCCCGGCCTGGGCCATGAAGCCCGAGAAGCTGCCCACGGAACCGCCGACCACGATGTCGGCGCCCTTGAGCGAAATGCCGCAGCGCAGGCCGGCGTCGCCGTCGATCACCAGCAGGCCGCCGTGCGCCGAGGCGCCGGCGCCGTTGGAGGCGAAGCCCTTGACGTGGACTTTGCCGCTCATCATGTTCTCGGCCACGCCGGTGCCGGCGCTGCCTTCGATGGTGACGTCGGCGAACTTGTTCATGCCCGCGGCGTAGTAGCCGGCATGGCCCACCACGGTGACCTGCACCGGGGCGTTGATGCCGACCGCGATGTTGTGCGCGCCGTCCGGGTTGAGCACGGTGATGTGCTGGCCGGCCAGCGATTCGGGCGTGCCGTGCAGGTGCTGGTTGAGCTCGCGGACGGTGCGCGCGCTCAGGTCAAAGGTCAGATTTTCCATACGTACATCTCCTCGGGTGCGGGTTCAAAAACCGTGGCGTGCTTGACGTCCGGCAGGTGCGCGAGCGAGCGGAATTCGGAGGCGATGGCGACGTAGTCGTCGGTTTCGGCCACCACCGCCGGCTTGCAGGCGAAGGGGTCGCGGATCAGGGCCAGCTCGGTCGGCGTGCCCATGAGGAAGGTGAAGAAGCCGTCCAGCGCCTCGAAGCCCTTTTGCAGCGCCGCGTGCAGGGTGTCGCCCTCGCGCAGGCGCCACTCCAGGAAGCGGCAGGCGGCCTCGGTGTCGTTGTCGGTCTCGAAGCGGATGCCGCGCGGCTCCAGCATGCGGCGGATGCCGTTGGGGTTGGACAGCGAGCCGTTGTGCACCAGGCAGAAGTCCTCGCCGGCGGTGAAGGGGTGGGCGCGGTCGGGCGTGACGGCCGATTCGGTGGCCATGCGGGTGTGGCCCACCAGGTGGCTGCCGGTGAGCGCGCCGAAGTCGTAGCGCTGCGCCACCTCGGCCGGGGTGCCGATGTCCTTGTACAGCTCGATGCCGCGGCCGGTGGACAGCAGGTGCAGCTTGGCGTCCTGCGCTTGCACAAAGGCCTGGACCGGTTCGGCCGGGCCGTCAAAAGTGAACACGGCGTGGTTGCCCTTGGCCACGACGTGGGCGTGCACGCCCAGGGCCGCGTTCAGGGCATCGGCCAGGCCTATCCAGTCGTAGGCGGCGCCGGCTTCGGTCAGGCCCGAATAGACGCTGATCTTGCGCTGGCCTTCCGGCAAGGGCTGGCCGAACACGGCCATGCCGGCCGAGTCCGGGCCGCGCTCGGTCATGCCGATCAGCATCGGCACCATCAATTCGCCCAGGCGGCTGTACAGCGCCGGCTTTTTCAACAACAAACCCACAATTCCACACATGGTTGCTTCCTTCAGAAAAATTCCAGGTATTGCTTGACTTCCCACTCGGAGACGTGGCGCATGTACTCGATCCACTCCATGCGCTTGTGTTTGAGGAACTCGCCCGTGACCGGCCCAAGCGCCTCGCGGATGACGGTGTCGGCCTCCAGCGCGTCGAGCGCGGCGTTCAGGTTCTGCGGCAGCAGGCCGATGCCGGCTTCGGCCAGTTGCGCCTCGCTCCACTCGTACAGGTTGACGTTGCGCGGCACGCCCGGGTCCATGCCCTTGGCGATGCCGTCCATGCCCGCGGCGATGACGGCGGCCGTGGCCAGGTAGGGGTTGCAGGCGCCGTCGGGCAGGCGCAGTTCCAGCCGGCCCTTGGGGATGCGCACCATGGTCGAGCGGTTGTTGTCGCCGTAGCTGATGTAGGCCGGGGCCCAGGTGGCGCCGGTCAGCGAACGGCCCACCACCAGGCGCTTGTAGGAGTTGACGGTGGGTGCGCACAGGGCGGTCAGTGCCGGTGCGTGGTGCAGCAGGCCGGCCATGAACTGGTAGGCCATGGGCGAGAGTTCCAGCCCGTTCGGGTCGGCCTTGTCCTGGAACAGGTTGCGCTGGCCGTCGCCGATGGACAGGTGCATGTGCATGCCGTTGCCCGGCCGGTTGGCGAAGGGCTTGGGCATGAAGGAGCAGATCAGGCCGAGTTCGTTGGCGATCTCGCTGGCGGCCATCTTGAAGAAGACGAAGTGGTCGCAGGAGGTCAGGCAGTCGGCGTAGGTGTAGTTCAGTTCGAACTGGCCGTTGGCGTCCTCGTGGTCGATCTGGTAGACGTCGATGCCGGTGGCGCGCATGGCGTCGGAGAGCTTTTCCAGAAACACCCGGGTACGCGACAGGCCCTTGTAGTCGTAGCAGGGCTTGGCCAGGGTGTCGCTGGCGTCGTGGGGCACGATGCTGCCGTCGGCGTGGCGGCGCAGCAGCGAGAACTCGGGTTCCAGGCCGGTGAACATGGTCAGGCCCTGTTCGGCCAGGCGCGCCACTTGCTTTTTCAGCACCACGCGGCTGTCGTAGGCCCAGGGCTCGCCCTCGACGTGGCCTTCGCAGACGATGCGCGCCAGCCCGGGTTGCCAGGGCACCAGCGAAACGGTGGACAGGTCGCCCACGGCCATGAAGTCGGGGCCGTGTGGCTCGATGCCCACGCCGCAGATGGCAAAGCCGGCGAAGCCCGCGCCATCGGTCATGACGGTGTTCAAATGGTCCACCGGCACCGACTTGGCCTTGGCCACGCCGTGGATGTCCACGAACTGGGCCAGCACATAGGCCACGCCCTGGGATTTGAGGTAGCTTTGGGCGTCTTCCACGCGCTCAAAGCGCTTGGGGGGCACCAGGGCCCCCGGGTCGAAGGGGTTGGCGAAAGGGGTGGCAAGTGTGTTCAAGGCTGAGCTCCTGTGTGAGGCATGGGGGCGGCGAACGATCGGGGGACCAGGTGTCGGCATTGGTGCATGACCGCTGTCGATGTTTCTTGTAATGCAACATTTGTGCCTGATGTGAATATTTCGTGGGTGCCGAGCGCCTACACTTTTTGGAACGACCGTCAAGGAGAGGCCGATGAACAAAACCGCTGAAAAACCCGCCGTTTCGCTGGAGGAAGCGGTCGGTTCCGCCATCAAGGAACTGCGCCAGCGCCACGGGCTGACGATCGCGCAGGTGTCGGAGCAGGCCAGCATCAGCCGGGGCATGCTGTCCAAGATCGAGAACGGCCAGACCTCGGCCGGCATGGACACCTTGGCGCGCATCGCGCGCGCGCTCGGGGTGTCCATGTCCATGCTGTTCAGCAAGTACGACGTGTCGGTCAACACCGCCCAGCACATCAAAAAGGGCGCGGGCATGGAAGTGGTGCGCCGCGGCACCAAAAGCGGGCACACCTACCAGCTGCTGGCCTACGACCAGGGCCCGATCAAGTTGTTCGAGCCCTTTCTGATCACCATGGACGACGATTCGGAGCACTACCCCACCTTCCAGCACCCGGGCACGGAGCTGCTGTACATGCTGGAGGGCCAGCTGGAGTACCGCTGTGGCCACGACACCTACCTGCTGGAGCCGGGCGATGCGCTGACGTTTCAGGGGGAGGTGGCGCACGGGCCGGAAAAGCTGGTGAAGTGCCCGATCAAGTTCCTGTCCTTCATCGTCTACCCGCGCAGCGCGGAATGAAGCCAGGGCACCGAGGGGCCCGGCGCCTCAGCGCAGGGCGGTGACGAGCAGCAGGCCGTCGGGCCCGGTGGGGAAGAGTCGGGTGGGGGCGAGCGGGCCGTGCAGGTGCAGGACTTCGCCGGTGCCCAGGGTCAGCGACCCGGTGTCGGCCCCGTGGGTCTGGAAGTGGCCGCGCAGCACCAGCGCCAGCACGTCGGGCGCTTGGGGCAGTGCCACCGTGTCGCCCTCGGCGATGAGCAGGTCGGCCTGGGCCCGGCCACGGCGCACCATCACGTTCCAGAGCTGGGTGGGCACGCGCGGGGCGTCGCAGGCCAGTGCCAGTTCGCCCGGGAACTGGGCGTAGGCGCCAGGGCCTTCAAAGTGCCAGGCCTGGCCTTCGCCCGCCAGCCGCAGGCCGGCGCCGCAGACCATGACCGCGGTGCGGTCCAGGCCGTCGAACACGGAAAACGGCCCGGCGGCGCCGATGTCGGCCACGCTGACGCGCCAGCACAAGGTGTCCTGCTCGCTGTGGCTGGCCACGGTGCGGGTCCAGCCCGCGCCGTTGCGCCAGGGTTCGCGCGGCAGGTCCTCGATGGCAAAACGCCGCCAGGGGGCGGGGCCCACGCTCATGCGGCCCCCGTGGGGGCAGCCGGCAGGCCGGCGGTCAGGGCCGGCAGCGCCTCGAACAGGTCGCCCACCAGGCCCAGGTCGGCCACCGAGAAGATGGGCGCGTCCGGGTCTTTGTTCACGGCGACGATGACGCCCGCGTCCTTGATGCCGGCCAGGTGCTGGATCGCCCCGGAGATGCCGAAGGCCAGGTAGACGTCGGGCGCCACGGTCTTGCCGGTCTGGCCGATCTGGATGGCGTTGGGGGCGAAGCCGGCGTCCACCGCCGCGCGCGAGGCGCCGACCGCGCCGCCCAGGTGGTCGGCCAGCTGCTCGACCAGGCCCATGTGTTCGCGCGCGCCCACGCCGCGGCCGGCGGCCACCACCACCCGGGCGCGGCCCAGGTCGGGGCGGCTGCTGCTGGCCGCGTCGCGCCGCTCCAACTGGGTGCGGGCGTCGGGTTCGACCGAGGCCAGCGCCACCACCGGGCAGGGCGTTTGCGTGCCGCTGGCCGCGGCGAAGCCGGCCGGGCGCACGGTGAGCAGGCGGCGCGCGCTGTGGGTCTGCACCTCGGCCAGCACGCTGCCGGCGTACAGGGGGCGCACGAAGCGGTCGGGGGCGGGCAGCGCCAGCACGTCGCTCAGGTAGGCGGCTTGCAGCCGGGCGGCGGCGCGGGGCAGGGCGCCCCGGTGCAGCGCGCGGTGGCTGGCCAGCAGGGTGCGGTAGCCAGGCATCAGCGCTTCCAGCTGGCGCGCCAGCGTTTCGGCCGACGGGGCGGCCCACTGCGGGTGTTCGGCCAGCAGCACCTGGCCGACGCCGGCCCAGCCGGCCACCGCCTGGGCCACGGCCGCGCCCTGGGCGCCCAGCACCAGCAGGTGCACCGGGTCGCCCAGTTGCAGGGCCGCGGCCAGCAGTTGCTGGCTGGCGGGTTCGGGGTGTTGGCCGTCGTGTTCGACGAGGACGAGGGTGGTCATGGGACGGGTTCCTGGGGCGCTTCAGGCGCCGGGTTGCAGGGCGGGCAGCTGGCGCAGCTGGGCCAGCAGTTGCGGCAGGTCGGCCAGGCGTTGGCCGGCGGCGCGGGCGGGCGGGGTGGTGCAGGCGGCAACGCTGCAGTGGGCCGGGGTGTCGGCGGCCAGGTCGGCCAGCGCCACCGTGTCGATGGGGGCTTTCTTGGCCTTCATCATGCTGGGCAGGCCGATGGGGCGCGGGTCGCACAGGCGCAGGTCCACGCCCAGCACGGCGGGCAGCGGCAGGCGCCACTGTTCCAGGCCCAGGTCGCCGTCGCAGTCCGCACGCAGGCCGCCGTCGGTCCATTCGACGCGGTTGACCGACAGCGCCTGCGGCCAGTCCAGCAGGGCGGCCAGGGCCGGGGCGGTGTCGCCCAGGTCGTCGTCGATGGCTTGTTTGCCGCACAGCAGCAGGTCCACGCCCTCACGCTGCACCAGCGCGGCCAGGCCGGCCAGCACGGCCGGGCCGTCGGGCGCGGCGCTGCCGGGGTCCAGCAGCAGGGCGCGGTCGGCGCCCATGGCCAGGGCGGTGCGCAGCACGTCCTGCACCACCGGCTGGCCGCAGGCCACCACCGTGACCTGGCTGGCCACACCCGCCTGGCGCCAACGCACCGCCTGCTCCACCGCCACCTCGTCAAAGGGGTTCAGGGACATTTTGAGCCCGGCGGTGTCCACACCGGTGCCGTCGCTGCGCACCCGCACCTTGACGTTGTAGTCGACCACGCGCTTGACAAAAACCAGTACATGCATGGTGGGCCTCCGGATCAGGACACGGCGCCCAGTCCGTAGCGGCCGGTCAGCAGCTGGCCGCTGCGGAAACGCTCGTGGGCGTAGGGGGTCAGCGGCACCTCGGTCGGCAGGCCCAGCGCTTCCTGCGCCAGCACCAGGCCCACGCCCGGCGACAGCTTGAAGCCGTGGCCGGAGAAGCCGTAGCCCACCACCAACCCGGGCACGTCGGGCAGGCGGCCCAGCACCGGGTTCCAGTCGGGCGTGACGTCGTAAACGCCGGTCCAGGACGAAGCCAGGCCGGCTTCGCCGAAGGACGGGAAGCGCTCGGCCACCTGGCCGCCCACCTCCACCACGTAGTCCATGGAGATGTCGCCCTGCTCGTTGTCGGGCGCGGCCAGGGTCTCGCCCACCGTGCCTTCGCTCACCAGCATCTGGTTGCCGCCGTAGCTGCGGCAGTACAGCATGCCGGGCGAGCCCAGGTCCTTGAACACCGGCATCTGGAAGCTGTAGGCCTCGGGGCCCTCCAGGGCCAGCACGGCGTGGCGTTCGGCCTTGACGGGCGTGGGCACGCCGGTCCATTTTTCGATGTCGGTGGCCCAGATGTTCTGGGTGCTGATGACGGTGTCGCTGTGGAAGGTGCCCTGGCTGGTTTCCACGCCGACCACGCGGCCGCCGTCCAGCAGCAGGCGCTCCACGTTCACGCCTTCCATGATCTTGACGCCCAGGCGGCGCGCGGCGCGGGCAAAGCCGGTGGCCACCAGGTAGGCGTCGGCGAAGCCGGCTTCCGGTTCAAAGCCGATCAGCGCCGCGTCGTCGAACTGGGCGATGGGCAGTCGGGTGCGCGCTTCCGCCTGGTCGATCAGGCGCACCTCCACGCCCATGCGTTCCTGGCCCGCCAGGGCCGCGCGCAGCGGTTCCAGCTTCGGGCCCTCGGGGGCGCAGATGAGGTAGCCGCATTTCACCAAGCCGGCCGAGGCCTCTTCGTCGCCCAGGTAGCCGGCGAAGTCCTGGAACACCGACCAGGATTTCTTGGCCAGTTCCACGTTTTCGATCACCGAATAGTGGGTGCGCAGGATGCCGGAGGACTGGGTGCTGGTGCCGGCGCCGATCTGCGACCGGTCGAGCACCAGCACATTTTTGGCGCCCAGGCGGGCGAGGTGGTAGGCGACCGAACTGCCGATCACACCGGCGCCGATCACGATGGCGTCATAGCTTTGCATGGGGGGCTTTCTGTGTGGAAAAAGGTTGGCGATGGCTGCAGCTTAGGCGGCCCCCACCGGGCGCCACACAACTGAAGCCATTTCGATGCTATGTTTTGGTTTTTCTGAATTTGTGGCCGCCTGCGGCCGAACCTGACACCATGCGCACCATGTCTCCCCGCTCCGCCGGCCCCCGCCCGCCCCGCCGTTCGCGCGTCCTGCCCGACCTGCAGGCACTGGAAGCCTTCGTCGCCGTTTGCGACGCCGGCTCCATGGCGCTGGCCGCGCAGCAGCTCGGTGTGAGCCAGAGCGCGCTCAGCCAGGCCGTCAAGACCCTGGAGGCCGACCTGGGCACACCGCTGCTGGACCGCGAGGTGCGCCCCGCCGTGCCCACCCACGCCGGGCAGGTGCTGCGCGAGCGCGCCAGCCGGCTGCTGGCCCAGGCGCGCACCCTGGTCGACCAGGTGCGCGCCAGCGCCCGCCAGGCGCACGCCCAGATCCACCTCGGCTGCGTCGATTCCTTCGCCGCCACCGTCGGCCCCAGCCTGATCCGTGCGCTGTCGGGCTCGGCCCAGCAGATGCTGATGTGGTCGGGCCTGACGCCGGCGCTGACGCAGCAGTTGCGCGGGCGCGAACTCGACTTCGCCATCTGCACCGATTCCGCCATCGACGACCCGCGCATCACCCAGCGCCTGCTGTTTTCCGAGTCCTGGGTGGCGGTGTTCCCCAAGGCGCACCCGGTGCGGCCCCTGGCCTCGGTGCGCGAACTGGCCGAGCTGCCTGGCGGCCTGCCCCTGATCCGCTACAGCCAGCGTTCGGTGATCGGCCAGCAGATCGAACGCTTCCTGCGCCACGCCGGCGTGCAGGCCCCGCGCGCCTGCGAGTTCGACGCCACCGACCCGCTGCTCAGCCTGGTGGCCTCGGGCCTGGGCTGGGCCCTGTCCACCCCCTTGTGCCTGTGGCAGTCGCGCCACCACCTGGACGAGGTGGTGGTGTTGCCCCTGCCCGCCACCCGGCTGGGCCAGCGCCATTTTTTCCTGTTGGCGCGGGAGGACGAATGGGCCGGCCTGGACGCCCACATCGCCCGCATCGCCCGCGACGTGATCCGCCAGGACACGGCCGTGGCCATCCACCGCGCCATGCCCGGCCTGCCGGCCGACGCCCTGTCTTGTCCCGACGAAGAAAGCCCCCCATGACCCCCGACGCCCTCGACGACACCCCCACCTACACCCTGCAGCGCGGCCACCTGCCGCTGCTCATCTCCATCCCGCACCTGGGCACCGAACTGCCGCCCGAGTTCGCCGCCGGCATGACCGACACCGCCCCGGTGCTGCAGGACACCGACTGGCACCTGGACCGGCTCTACGCCTTCGCCCGGGGCCTGGGCGCCTCGGTGCTGCAGGCCAAGGTGTCGCGTTACGTGATCGACCTCAACCGCCCGCCCGGTGGCGAAAGCCTCTACCCGGGCCAGACCACCACCGGCCTGTGCCCGACCGAAACCTTCCGCGGCGAACCGCTCTACGGCGCGGCTCCGGCCCCGGACGACGCCCAGCAGGCCGACCGGCTGGCGCGCTACTGGCGCCCCTACCACGACGCGCTGCGCGGCGAGCTGGACCGGCTGCGCGCCCAACACGGCGCGGTGCTGTTGTGGGACGCCCATTCCATCGCCAGTGTGCTGCCGCGCCTGTTCGAGGGCAAGCTGCCCGACCTCAACTTCGGCACCGCCGACGGGCGCAGTTGCGCGCCGGCCCTGCTGGACGCGGTGGTGGACGAGGCCCGCCAGAGCCCCTTCAGCCACGTGGTCAATGGCCGCTTCAAGGGCGGCTACATCACCCGCCACTACGGCGTGCCGGCCCATGGGGTGCACGCCATTCAGCTGGAAATGGGGCAGGACCTCTACATGCAGGAAACCCCGCCTTTCCCCTACCTGGAGCACCTGGCCACCTCGGTGCAGCCGCTGCTGCAGCGCATGCTGCAGCG
>NZ_JAAQQT010000595.1:0-8720 GCF_011742065.1 Aquabacterium sp. A08 | reverse complement strand
CAGTTCTTTGGCGTATTTGACGATGTAGTCGTCGGCGTCAGCATCCAGATCCCGGTTGTGGAATGGAGAAGGATCGATCGCGTTGAACAACTGGTCGATATGTGCGACGTGCACCTCGACACAATGTGTGGGTAGGTCCTCTGGGTTCGGCATTGCCTCAGGATAACTCGCCCAGAGGTAGCGCAGTTTCGATGCGATTGCCGCCTGCTGTCTTGGCGCGGTACATGGCGCTGTCGGCCGTCTCAAGGACGTTAGATACCTCTTGCTGGCCTTTGAAGACGACCAGACCCAAGCTGGCGGTGTAACGTGTTGGAGCCGTATCGTCCGTCAAGCCCGTCACGCTGACGGGGTGTTCAAACGGTGTCTCCAGTGCGAGTCGAATTTTCTCTGCGACATGTTGTCCCTGCTGTTGGGATGAGGGGAGGTCTTCTCCCAGATCGACGATCACCACCACAAACTCATCCCCTCCCTGACGGGACACGGTGTCTGTTGCACGCAAGCAATGCTGAATGCGTGTGGCGGTCTGGCGCAGCACCTCGTCGCCAAACGCATGACCGTACCGGTCGTTGAGTGACTTGAAGTTATCCAGGTCCAAAAACATCAGTGCTCCATAGTGCCCGCTGCGCTGAGACTGCGTCAGTGCTTGTGCGATGCGGTCTACCAGTAGGCGCCTGTTCGGCAGGCCTGTCAGGGAGTCAAAGAAAGCCATATCTTGCATTTGCTGCGCATGCAGCTGTCGCTCTGTCGCGTCTCTTACAGAGGCCAAGAGCGCCTTGCCGTTATCCATGGGAAGGGCCGTCAGAATCACTTCGCATGGAACGTCTGCGTGGCTGTCCTGACGACGGAAGACCCAGTCGAAGTTCACATTCCCCAATTGCTGAGCTGCCTCAGCATGCTTCTTTGCCAACTCTTCCGAAGGGATGCCCCCTGGTTGATGAGAAGGAGATAACGTCACCAGCGTTTGTCCCTGGATGCGGGACCGGTCTGCCATCCCAAAAAGGCTAGAAGCCGCCTCGTTGCATAAGGTCAGGCGTTCGCCGTCTATCAGCAGAAAAGCTTCGCTGCTGCATTCAAAGAGCTGCTGGAAATGCTCCATGGACAGCTTGATCATCGACGCCTGTCCAGGGCTTTGAATAAGACTCGAGGCCGAGGGGGCAGCCTGTTGTTGAGCTGAGATCAAACCGATGGTCAGGCGTTGAATCTCTTTGTCGGCGTCCGCCAATTTGATGGACAGTTGAAGTTGCCCATCAAGGGCCATGTCCAGTTCCAGCTTGAGTTTCTTCAGGTCATGCTCTGCGCTGCTCAGGGATGACAAGATGGCTCGGTTTTCTCGAATCAACTGGTAAACCACCCCTGTGATCTCGGACGTGGGCCGTGCATCGGTGATTGAATCATCCAAGATGGTTCCTTCCATAGGGAGATCCACTTTAGGCTTGCAAGTCCATTTTGTCGAGCAACGGTTTCCTGAATAGACAGCGTTTTATGTAGGCTCCGCCGTCTCCAAAATGCTCTTGGCCGAGCGATCTAGGGCACTGCGAATGAGATCGCTCGACCTTGTTCACTGGCGGGGATGCTTGGCGTGCGCTGAGTCAACTGCAGCCACAACTCGTCGAGCATGACGAGGATGCGGATGTGGTGGCACCAGGGGTGATCAGTTCCGATGCCGCGATCATGGCTGCCTTAACGATCAGGTCCTCCGGGATGGCCTCATAGGTCCTGCCATGGAGTTCCATCGTGCGGCAAGGCAGGTCGCCGCAGACTTCGCAGCACTGGCTGTTGCCCGCCTGCGCGCCCAGCCATTCCTCCATTGGCTTGCCACCGATCCAGATACGGTTGGACTCGGCCGGCGCCGCGCGAAAGGTTTCGTCGTCGATGGCCCGAGTTTCCAGCATGGGGAAGATCCCCAGCGGCTGCAGTGCTGATTCGAGCTTAGCTACGGCGGCCGCCACGTTGCGCTCGGTCGAGCCACAGCGTGGACAGGTCTCGCCTCTATCAACGAGTCGCTTCCAGAGAATGGGCAGGGGCTTCATGCGAACTCCTCGGTAGTCGTGGCTCAGATTGCCCCGATCACGGACGGGATGTGCGCGAAGACGAAGCATCCCAGAGAGGATACACGCGCGTCTTCCGAAGCAACTGACCTAAATCAAGCGCGCGCGCGGCAGCATCGGCTATGTGGCAGAGGGGGCACGCGAGATCCTCGGCTTCGCGTCGCTCGGCGGCTGGAGTTCCCGCCGCCACCAGTCGCCATCGCGCCAAGCACCAAACTTGAAGCCGTCGGTTGGCGAAGGTCAGGATGACGTTGCCGGCGCAGCAGAGTCCGCTTGGCATCTTGCACGATGCGTGTTCGTACTGGATTGCTTACTCGGCGTGCAAGGGTTCAGATTTGATCATTCACGCTGTCCTGTCGATCAGATCTGCGTCATGGTTCTCGTGATCGTGTTGGTTGGTGTGCTGAAGGCGGTGCTCCGAATATGCAATCTGGTGAGCGTTTCGGTGCGGAGTCCACCAGGCCCTCATCCCATGCGCCGCCCGTCCATCGCGCGCTCGGACAACTGGGTATCCACACATGCAGTGCTTGCCGCCGACGTCCATGGGGCCAAGCTGACGTGGCCGCGCAGCTGGGGGCTCCGGCCGACGACTTTTGACGTGCCCTTTTATCTTCTTCACAGAGCGGTACCGCGCTGAGTGCACCGCCAGCAAGACTGTCGAAGAGGATGTTGGTTGATAAATGTTGTTTTTGGAGCATTTTCTGTTGGTATGTGTTCCAATAACATAATCATGCGCACGCCTTACCCCCTTTCCGTAGAGCAAGCCATGCTCGACCTGGGTCGCCGCATCGCCATCGCTCGCAAAGCACGGGGCTACACCCAGCCGGAGTTGGCTGCAGCCGCGGGCGTTGGACTCTCTACTGTGGTGGGCATCGAGGGCGGTCACCCCGGTGCGTCCATCGGAAATGTCTTCCGGTTGCTGGATGTCCTGCAGCTGCTCGGCCAGGTGGATTCCCTGCTGGACCCTGCCCGCGATGAAATGGTCACAGAGGCGGGGGTCACCAAGCTCATGGGCTCCACCACCGCCTCGTCCACTGTCCGTGGGGATCTGATGCGCGGGAGTTCCCGATGAATTCGGTCCCCGTCTGGGTGTGGATGCCCGAAGAGACCGAACCCATCCTGGCTGGAGAGCTGCGAATCGAAGGGTCCCATAGGGGGCGCTTCCTGTACTCCACGGACTTCAGGGTGCATCCCAAGGCCACGCCTCTGGATCCGGTGTCACTGAGGATGGCGGGCGCCCATGGCGTTCCTGTGAACGCTCCAGAGGGCATTCCAGGCGTGGTCATGGACGCTTGCCCCGCCGGGTACGGCGAAGACCTTTTGCAGAACCTCCATGGTCGAGACAGGACGCTGACCCGGATCGAGCTTCTGGAACTGGGCGCAGGGGACGCAGCGGGGGCTGTTGCGGCCTGCGCCGACATAGACAGAAAGCTTCGCAGTCAGGCGCACAGCCTCGACGCTCTGAAGTACCACATCGAACAACTGGAGGCTGGCCAGCCCAGAGCGAGGGCGATCAAGGACATGCTGGGCGATATGGCCACCAGCGCGGGTGGTGACAGGCCCAAGGCCACGGTTGAGTTCGATGGCCGCCTTTGGATCGCCAAGATGCAGGCCCGCAATGACATGCCGTTTTTGCCGGCGAAGGAATTCGTCTGCATGACCCTGGCGGGCGAGTGCGACATCACCGTCCCGGACATTCGTCTTGAGACCGTCGCCGATGTGGCCGTCCTCCTGGTGCAGCGCTTTGACCGACACGGCGACCCCAAGGCGCCCTGCAAGCGCCTGTATGCCTCCGCTCACACGGCGCTGCAACTGCAGCCCGGCACTGTCGCTGGAGCCCCATCGCGCTCGTACCTGGCACTGGCCGACAAGCTCAGGACCTGGTCGCGTCACAGCGACGATGTGCAGAACGACATCCGAGAGCTATGGCGCCGCATGTGCTTCAACGCCCTGGTCGGCAACGGTGACGACCACCCGCGCAACCATGCCTTCTACCGAGTCAAGGAGGCTTGGCGCCTGGCCCCAGCCTTCGACATCACACCACTGGTCGGCTACCGGGGCTCCCTCAGCATGGGGGTCGAGATCCGCGGCGGTACGGCCGTGAGCGTCGAGCGACTGCTGGAGGCCTCTTTGCGCATGGGCTATGCATCTGCCACAGAGGCCGCCCAGTGGCTGATCCAGGCCGCAGGCCGGGTGGCCCAGCGCTGGGAGCGTGATCTGGCGGCTGCAGGCGTCACGCCCGAGGCGATCTCGGGGGTGCGCAGCGCCTTTGCGCTCAGCGAGCAACTCTCTGACAGCAGCGAGTCGGTCTTGCGGGAAGCCGAGGGGATTTCCAGCCCCTCACGCAGGCGGAAGTCTGCCATAGCCCAAAGCCATCGAGCCGGATAAAACACGCTGCCCGGCAACCGTTTTGCAGCAGTCGGCAAGGGTGCGCGAGGCCGAGTTGCCCAGGGCGCGATAGGGCCGAGGCACTTTTGAATGATCATGGTCTTATAAAATATGTCGAATATGTTTGACATTAAAATCTTGCCTGTGCTCCAATTCGCCCATGAACTTGCTGTCTATAGGCCAACTCGTCAAACAGCGTCGTCAGCTCCTGGGCCTGTCACAGGCCAGGCTTGCCCGGCTCAGCAGCTTGTCGCGCGCGACGATCAACCAACTGGAAACCGGCACGATCGTTGACCTGGGTGCCGCCAAGCTCATCGCACTGCTGGACCTGCTGGGGCTGACGATGGATGCCGCAGAACGTCCGAAGCGGGATAACGCTTTGGCTCTGGCCAGCCGCACGGCCAGCGTGAGCTACAAAGACGTGCTGACACCCGAGGCGTTGGCCGCTGCGCTGGTGGAGGGGCAACTGCCGGCCAACATCACGCCCCAGGTAGCCACTCTGCTCGATGAAGCACCGTTGCCACTCATCGTGGGTGCCGTGGAAGAAATCGCACGCCACACCCATTGCCCCGCAAAGACGCTGTGGAAACATCTGCTGCAGTGGGCCCATGACTTGCAATCGCCAAGGGCGGTGTGGGCATGAGTGCCGGTGAGCAAACGCCCTCCAACTTGCCACCAGGCATTTGGCAGGACCTGCTGCGCCATGCCTATGCCCTGATCGACGAAATCACCCAGCACGGCATCAGCGATCCTGTCTGGACGTTTGGTGGTGGCACTGTGCTGATGCTTCGACACCGCCATCGGGTCAGCAAGGACATCGACATTTTCGTGCCCGATCCGCAGTATCTGGGTTTCGTCTCTCCGCGCTTGAGTGATGTGGCCGAGTCCGTGACGCAGGACTATGTCGAAGGACCAGGGTACATCAAGCTGCTGCGGCCCGAGGGCGAGATTGACTTTGTGGCCTCGCCGAACCTGACCGCAGAGCCGTTCGAGCTGTGGCGGTTGCTAGGGCGGCGGGTGAGGGTGGAGACCTCTGCGGAAATCGTGGCCAAGAAACTCTGGCACCGCGGGGATCGCGCAGCGGCGCGAGACCTGTTTGACTTGGCTTTGGTGATTGAACGTGAGCCCCATGCACTGGAAAGTGCCAGGAAATATCTGGTCCGCCACCGCGAGGCGTTTCTCAGCCAGCTTGAGCAGCGCAAGGCAGTGTTGAAGCTGCAGTTCGATGCGATCGACCGCCTGGACTTCCGGGTGACGTACGATCAGGCACAGCGGATGGCGGGGGAGTTTCTGAGGTCGCTTTGAGCTGGAAAGAGATATTCGCGATCGGCACTTCCGTAGATGCGTTGATGGCTACCCAGCTGCACCAAGACCCATCTCGTTCCCGACTGGGTCCATGAGTTCTGTTCAGCGTAGGGCGGTGGACGCCGCAAAGCAATATTCGCATCGATCAAGGATTGAAATGTATGCCACCAAGTGGCACAATTATTGAATGCGACGCGTCTTCAAAACTCGCCATTTCAGCCGATGGTTGAGAAAGTCAGACCTGACCGATGCTTCACTGTGTGCTGCAGTCAACGAAATGGTGGCTGGGTTGATCGACGCCGAACTGGGCGGCGACGTGGTCAAGAAGCGCGTGGCGTTGCCCGGTCGGGGCAAGCGTGGCGGTGCCCGCACGTTGGTGGCCACCCGCAAAGGCAGCCGTTGGTTCTTTGTCTACGGCTTTGAGAAGAACGAGCGCGCCAACATCACGTCCACCGAATTGGAAGCGCTGCAGACCCTGGCGGGTTCTTTGCTGGGACTGACCGCTATCCAATTGAACACCGCCGTGGAAGACGGCAGCTTGCAGGAGATTTGCCATGGACACTAAAGCCAAGACCCAGGTCAAGGTTCCAGTCAAAAGTCGGATTCTAGAGGCCGTGCACGAGACCGCATCCGACTTGGATCGGCTGGGTTTCATTGACAAGCGAAAGCAGCAAAAACTGGAAGCCCTGTGCCTAGAGCCAATCCCGCATTACGACAGCCAACGCATTCGCAACTTGCGTGAGCACTTGAAGCTCAGCCAGACCGTGCTGGCTTCGGTGCTCAACACCAGTCCGTCCACGGTGCGCAAGTGGGAATTGGGTGACAAACACCCCAGTGGACCATCACTCAAGCTGCTCAACCTGCTAGAGCGCAAGGGCTTGGAGGCCGTGCTGTAAATCGAGTGCCGGTGGCCGGTTGCACACCATCAGGGATATTGGATCTGTCGAAGCCACCGCAGGGCAATGACCGGCGTGTCGTGCAGGCCTTGACCGTCAGGTGCGGCTGTCAATGTCTGTTCCCGATGCGTTCCGCTCAACCGACCTGGAGGATCGGACACATTGGCTCTTGCCGGTACCTGCCCGGTCTCAGATCAGACGACTCGCCGCCACAGGCTCTGACCAAGTGGTTGCTTGCACCGACTGCGTGTGCCATCGACAACGCACTGGGCATGTGACCCTTCAGATTTGATGGTTCACACGGTCTCGTCATTCAAATTTGGGCCATGGTTTTGTGATCTTGTGGGGTGGGTTGGGGCGCTGAGGGCGGAGTCGTGACGTTTCAATCTGGTCAATGATTGACACGGAGACCACCATGCCCCCACCCCTTGCCCCCCCCGTCCAGCGCACGCTCAAGCAACTGGGCACCAACATAGGCCGGGCACGCCGCCGACGTCACTGGAGCCAAGCCGACCTGGCCGAGCAGATAGGCGCTTCGGTCAGCACCGTTCGCCGCCTGGAGAAAGGTGACCCCGGCACCGCGCTGCAGCACCTCATCAGCGTCCTTTTTGTCATGGGCGAAATCCAGTGCGCCAATGGACTCCTCGACACCCCGACCGACCGCATCGGCCTGATGCTCCAGGACAAACGCCTGCCCAAGCGCGTGCGCCAGTCCCGACAAGAGGAGGGCGAGTTGTGATGCACGCCACCGAGCACTCTGCAGACTTGGGCCCGTTTTTGCCCACCGGTCCCTGTGGCCCCCGCATCGCCAATCGTCTGGCCGTCTCCATCGGTCACGAAGGCCGGTCATTGGGCGAGTTGTGCCTGCACACCACACGCGGCGGGCCTTGCTCGTCATTTCGGTACATGAACAGTTGGCTCCAGAGGCCCGGTGGCTACTCGGCGTCTGCGGACCTGCGGTGGACACGGTCGACCCAGTGGACCCAGCCAGCCGGAGGCGATGGCCGCAATGTTTTTGGGGCCATGGCGGATACGCAAGCCCAGGGCTTTGGCTTGAAGGTTTTCAGGAGGGCGCAGGCGCGCGGATTGCTGGACGCTTTTGCTCCTGCCGGGCACGAGCCCAGCCCCATGGATGCGCTGTCGGTCGTGCTGGACAGCGTCCGGCTGGGAGCCCTGAGGCTTCGTCCGGCAGGTTCACCTCGTGTCAATTTGGAGCGCGAGCGGTTTTTGGTGCCGTGGGACTTGGGCTTGAAAAGCATCGCCGTCGCGATCCAGGCCTTCGAGCGACAAGAAGAAGACCTGTGCCAGTTGTTGTGGTTGCTCTACAGTGCCACCGCCCTAGGGGGTGAACGGCCCAAATGCAGCTGGTTCCAAGACAACGGCCAGCTGGCTGTCGCCAAGTTCCCCAGTCATCGGGATACATTTCCCATTACCCGGCTGGAAGTGCTCACCGCCCAGTTGGCCAGGACTGCAGGCATACGGGTGGCCGACCACAGGCTCAAGCATCCCGTGTCAGAGCCGATCGTGCTGGTCGAACGGTTTGACCGCCGCCCAGACGGTGCACGCATCCCCTACCAGTCGGCCTATACCTTGCTGCAAGCCGCGCCGGGCGATGGCATGAGCTGTTTCGATCTGCTGGATGCGATGCGTATCCACTGTGCAGACTACCCCGACGATGCCCGCGAGCTTTGGCGCCGCCTGCTTTTCGACCTGCTGATCAACCACGCCGATGCCGATCTGCGCAAGGTGGGATTCCTTCATGTCGGACACAACCGCTGGCGGCTGGCCCCGGCTGGCGGTCTGACGCCCAGCCTGGACCCTCCCACGCCCGAGTCAATCGGCCACAACGCAACCCCTTCTCCCGGCGGCTCTGTGCAAGCCTTGATGCAAGCGGCGAGTGCCTTCGAACTGGGGCACCAGGAGGCACGGGTTGCACTGCGCCATCAGCTCAACTGCCTCCAGCTGTGGCAAAACCGCGCTCGGGATTTCTCCGTGAACATGAGCCGAGCCGACATCGCTAGGCTGGAGCCGGTTCTGAACAACGTGCATGTCCAGCAGGCACGCCACATGTTGCGGGCGTGAG
>NZ_JAAQQT010000594.1:0-64024 GCF_011742065.1 Aquabacterium sp. A08 | reverse complement strand
CGCTGCAGCATGCGCTGCAGCAGCGGCTGCACCGAGGTGGCCAGGTGCTCCAGGTAGGGGAAAGGCGGGGTTTCCTGCATGTAGAGGTCCTGCCCCATTTCCAGCTGAATGGCGTGCACCCCATGGGCCGGCACGCCGTAGTGGCGGGTGATGTAGCCGCCCTTGAAGCGGCCATTGACCACGTGGCTGAAGGGGCTCTGGCGGGCCTCGTCCACCACCGCGTCCAGCAGGGCCGGCGCGCAACTGCGCCCGTCGGCGGTGCCGAAGTTGAGGTCGGGCAGCTTGCCCTCGAACAGGCGCGGCAGCACACTGGCGATGGAATGGGCGTCCCACAACAGCACCGCGCCGTGTTGGGCGCGCAGCCGGTCCAGCTCGCCGCGCAGCGCGTCGTGGTAGGGGCGCCAGTAGCGCGCCAGCCGGTCGGCCTGCTGGGCGTCGTCCGGGGCCGGAGCCGCGCCGTAGAGCGGTTCGCCGCGGAAGGTTTCGGTCGGGCACAGGCCGGTGGTGGTCTGGCCCGGGTAGAGGCTTTCGCCACCGGGCGGGCGGTTGAGGTCGATCACGTAACGCGACACCTTGGCCTGCAGCACCGAGGCGCCCAGGCCCCGGGCGAAGGCGTAGAGCCGGTCCAGGTGCCAGTCGGTGTCCTGCAGCACCGGGGCGGTGTCGGTCATGCCGGCGGCGAACTCGGGCGGCAGTTCGGTGCCCAGGTGCGGGATGGAGATGAGCAGCGGCAGGTGGCCGCGCTGCAGGGTGTAGGTGGGGGTGTCGTCGAGGGCGTCGGGGGTCATGGGGGGCTTTCTTCGTCGGGACAAGACAGGGCGTCGGCCGGCAGGCCGGGCATGGCGCGGTGGATGGCCACGGCCGTGTCCTGGCGGATCACGTCGCGGGCGATGCGGGCGATGTGGGCGTCCAGGCCGGCCCATTCGTCCTCCCGCGCCAACAGGAAAAAATGGCGCTGGCCCAGCCGGGTGGCGGGCAGGGGCAACACCACCACCTCGTCCAGGTGGTGGCGCGACTGCCACAGGCACAAGGGGGTGGACAGGGCCCAGCCCAGGCCCGAGGCCACCAGGCTGAGCAGCGGGTCGGTGGCGTCGAACTCGCAGGCGCGCGGGGCCTGCACGCCGGCGTGGCGCAGGAAGCGTTCGATCTGCTGGCCGATCACCGAACGCTGGCTGTAGCGGATCAGGGGCAGGCCGCCAGGCAGCTCGGCCAGTTCGCGCACCGAGGCCAGGGGCCGCACCGGGTGCGCCTTGGGGAACACCGCCACCCAGGACTCGGAAAACAGCAGGCGCTGGGTGATGCGCGGGTCGTCGATGGCGGAATCGGTGCAGATGGCGAAGTCGAGTTCGCGCCCGCGCAACTGCTGCGTCAGCGCCGGCGTCAGGCCCGACCACATCAGCATCTGCTGGGCCGAGCCCGACAGCGCACGGATCAGGCTGGGGCCGACGGTGGCGGCGAAGGAATCGACGCAGCCGAGGTGGATCTGGGCGTGCGCCTGGCGGGCGCTGGCGCGCACCTGGTCGACCAGGGTGCGCGCCTGGGCCAGCAGCCGGCTGGCGCGCTCGCGCAGCACCTGCCCGGCGTGGGTGGGCACGGCGGGGCGCACCTCGCGGTCCAGCAGCGGTGTGCCCAGGTCGGCCTCCAGGGTCTTGACGGCCTGGCTGAGCGCGCTCTGGCTCACACCGAGCTGCTGCGCGGCCAGCGCCATGGAGCCGGCGTCGCAAACGGCGACGAAGGCTTCCAGTGCCTGCAGGTCGGGCAGGACGCGCGAACGGCGGGGCGGGCGGGGGCCGGCGGAGCGGGGAGACATGGTGCGCATGGTGTCAGGTTCGGCCGCAGGCGGCCACAAATTCAGAAAAACCAAAACATAGCATCGAAATGGCTTCAGTTGTGTGGCGCCCGGTGGGGGCCGCCTAAGCTGCAGCCATCGCCAACCTTTTTCCACACAGAAAGCCCCCCATGCAAAGCTATGACGCCATCGTGATCGGCGCCGGTGTGATCGGCAGTTCGGTCGCCTACCACCTCGCCCGCCTGGGCGCCAAAAATGTGCTGGTGCTCGACCGGTCGCAGATCGGCGCCGGCACCAGCACCCAGTCCTCCGGCATCCTGCGCACCCACTATTCGGTGATCGAAAACGTGGAACTGGCCAAGAAATCCTGGTCGGTGTTCCAGGACTTCGCCGGCTACCTGGGCGACGAAGAGGCCTCGGCCGGCTTGGTGAAATGCGGCTACCTCATCTGCGCCCCCGAGGGCCCGAAGCTGGAACCGCTGCGCGCGGCCCTGGCGGGCCAGGAACGCATGGGCGTGGAGGTGCGCCTGATCGACCAGGCGGAAGCGCGCACCCGACTGCCCATCGCCCAGTTCGACGACGCGGCGCTGATCGGCTTTGAACCGGAAGCCGGCTTCGCCGACGCCTACCTGGTGGCCACCGGCTTTGCCCGCGCCGCGCGCCGCCTGGGCGTCAAGATCATGGAAGGCGTGAACGTGGAGCGCCTGCTGCTGGACGGCGGCCGCGTGGTCGGCGTGGAAACCAGCCAGGGCACCTTCCACAGCGACACCGTCATCAGCACCCAGAACATCTGGGCCACCGACATCGAAAAATGGACCGGCGTGCCCACGCCCGTCAAGGCCGAACGCCACGCCGTGCTGGCCCTGGAGGGCCCCGAGGCCTACAGCTTCCAGATGCCGGTGTTCAAGGACCTGGGCTCGCCCGGCATGCTGTACTGCCGCAGCTACGGCGGCAACCAGATGCTGGTGAGCGAAGGCACGGTGGGCGAGACCCTGGCCGCGCCCGACAACGAGCAGGGCGACATCTCCATGGACTACGTGGTGGAGGTGGGCGGCCAGGTGGCCGAGCGCTTCCCGTCCTTCGGCGAAGCCGGCCTGGCTTCGTCCTGGACCGGCGTTTACGACGTCACGCCCGACTGGAACCCGGTGCTGGGCCGCCTGCCCGACGTGCCCGGGTTGGTGGTGGGCTACGGCTTCTCCGGCCACGGCTTCAAGCTGTCGCCGGGCGTGGGCCTGGTGCTGGCGCAGGAAGCGCTGGGCCTGCCGACCGAGGTGCCGCTGACCCCCTACGCCCACGAGCGTTTCCGCAGCGGCCAGCTGCTGACCGGCCGCTACGGACTGGGCGCCGTGTCCTGATCCGGAGGCCCACCATGCATGTACTGGTTTTTGTCAAGCGCGTGGTCGACTACAACGTCAAGGTGCGGGTGCGCAGCGACGGCACCGGTGTGGACACCGCCGGGCTCAAAATGTCCCTGAACCCCTTTGACGAGGTGGCGGTGGAGCAGGCGGTGCGTTGGCGCCAGGCGGGTGTGGCCAGCCAGGTCACGGTGGTGGCCTGCGGCCAGCCGGTGGTGCAGGACGTGCTGCGCACCGCCCTGGCCATGGGCGCCGACCGCGCCCTGCTGCTGGACCCCGGCAGCGCCGCGCCCGACGGCCCGGCCGTGCTGGCCGGCCTGGCCGCGCTGGTGCAGCGTGAGGGCGTGGACCTGCTGCTGTGCGGCAAACAAGCCATCGACGACGACCTGGGCGACACCGCCCCGGCCCTGGCCGCCCTGCTGGACTGGCCGCAGGCGCTGTCGGTCAACCGCGTCGAATGGACCGACGGCGGCCTGCGTGCGGACTGCGACGGCGACCTGGGCCTGGAACAGTGGCGCCTGCCGCTGCCCGCCGTGCTGGGCGTGGACCTGCGCCTGTGCGACCCGCGCCCCATCGGCCTGCCCAGCATGATGAAGGCCAAGAAAGCCCCCATCGACACGGTGGCGCTGGCCGACCTGGCCGCCGACACCCCGGCCCACTGCAGCGTTGCCGCCTGCACCACCCCGCCCGCCCGCGCCGCCGGCCAACGCCTGGCCGACCTGCCGCAACTGCTGGCCCAGCTGCGCCAGCTGCCCGCCCTGCAACCCGGCGCCTGAAGCGCCCCAGGAACCCGTCCCATGACCACCCTCGTCCTCGTCGAACACGACGGCCAACACCCCGAACCCGCCAGCCAGCAACTGCTGGCCGCGGCCCTGCAACTGGGCGACCCGGTGCACCTGCTGGTGCTGGGCGCCCAGGGCGCGGCCGTGGCCCAGGCGGTGGCCGGCTGGGCCGGCGTCGGCCAGGTGCTGCTGGCCGAACACCCGCAGTGGGCCGCCCCGTCGGCCGAAACGCTGGCGCGCCAGCTGGAAGCGCTGATGCCTGGCTACCGCACCCTGCTGGCCAGCCACCGCGCGCTGCACCGGGGCGCCCTGCCCCGCGCCGCCGCCCGGCTGCAAGCCGCCTACCTGAGCGACGTGCTGGCGCTGCCCGCCCCCGACCGCTTCGTGCGCCCCCTGTACGCCGGCAGCGTGCTGGCCGAGGTGCAGACCCACAGCGCGCGCCGCCTGCTCACCGTGCGCCCGGCCGGCTTCGCCGCGGCCAGCGGCACGCAAACGCCCTGCCCGGTGGTGGCGCTGGCCTCGGTCGAACCCGACGCCCGCACCCAGTTGGAGCGGCGCGACGCGGCCAGCAGCAGCCGCCCCGACCTGGGCCGCGCCCGGGTGGTGGTGGCCGCCGGCCGCGGCGTGGGCGCGCGCGAACACATGGGCCTGGTCGAGCAGCTGGCCGACCACCTGGGCGGCGCGGTCGGCGCCTCGCGCGCGGCGGTGGACGCCGGCTTCGCCCCCAACGCCATCCAGATCGGCCAGACCGGCAAGACCGTGGCGCCCGACGTCTACCTGGCCTTCGGCATCTCCGGGGCGATCCAGCACCTGGCCGGCATCAAGGACGCGGGCGTCATCGTCGCCGTGAACAAAGACCCGGACGCGCCCATCTTCTCGGTGGCCGACCTGGGCCTGGTGGGCGACCTGTTCGAGGCGCTGCCGGCCCTGACCGCCGGCCTGCCGGCTGCCCCCACGGGGGCCGCATGAGCGTGGGCCCCGCCCCCTGGCGGCGTTTTGCCATCGAGGACCTGCCGCGCGAACCCTGGCGCAACGGCGCGGGCTGGACCCGCACCGTGGCCAGCCACAGCGAGCAGGACACCTTGTGCTGGCGCGTCAGCGTGGCCGACATCGGCGCCGCCGGGCCGTTTTCCGTGTTCGACGGCCTGGACCGCACCGCGGTCATGGTCTGCGGCGCCGGCCTGCGGCTGGCGGGCGAAGGCCAGGCCTGGCACTTTGAAGGCCCTGGCGCCTACGCCCAGTTCCCGGGCGAACTGGCACTGGCCTGCGACGCCCCGCGCGTGCCCACCCAGCTCTGGAACGTGATGGTGCGCCGTGGCCGGGCCCAGGCCGACCTGCTCATCGCCGAGGGCGACACGGTGGCACTGCCCCAAGCGCCCGACGTGCTGGCGCTGGTGCTGCGCGGCCACTTCCAGACCCACGGGGCCGACACCGGGTCGCTGACCCTGGGCACCGGCGAAGTCCTGCACCTGCACGGCCCGCTCGCCCCCACCCGACTCTTCCCCACCGGGCCCGACGGCCTGCTGCTCGTCACCGCCCTGCGCTGAGGCGCCGGGCCCCTCGGTGCCCTGGCTTCATTCCGCGCTGCGCGGGTAGACGATGAAGGACAGGAACTTGATCGGGCACTTCACCAGCTTTTCCGGCCCGTGCGCCACCTCCCCCTGAAACGTCAGCGCATCGCCCGGCTCCAGCAGGTAGGTGTCGTGGCCACAGCGGTACTCCAGCTGGCCCTCCAGCATGTACAGCAGCTCCGTGCCCGGGTGCTGGAAGGTGGGGTAGTGCTCCGAATCGTCGTCCATGGTGATCAGAAAGGGCTCGAACAACTTGATCGGGCCCTGGTCGTAGGCCAGCAGCTGGTAGGTGTGCCCGCTTTTGGTGCCGCGGCGCACCACTTCCATGCCCGCGCCCTTTTTGATGTGCTGGGCGGTGTTGACCGACACGTCGTACTTGCTGAACAGCATGGACATGGACACCCCGAGCGCGCGCGCGATGCGCGCCAAGGTGTCCATGCCGGCCGAGGTCTGGCCGTTCTCGATCTTGGACAGCATGCCCCGGCTGATGCTGGCCTGCTCCGACACCTGCGCGATCGTCAGCCCGTGGCGCTGGCGCAGTTCCTTGATGGCGGAACCGACCGCTTCCTCCAGCGAAACGGCGGGTTTTTCAGCGGTTTTGTTCATCGGCCTCTCCTTGACGGTCGTTCCAAAAAGTGTAGGCGCTCGGCACCCACGAAATATTCACATCAGGCACAAATGTTGCATTACAAGAAACATCGACAGCGGTCATGCACCAATGCCGACACCTGGTCCCCCGATCGTTCGCCGCCCCCATGCCTCACACAGGAGCTCAGCCTTGAACACACTTGCCACCCCTTTCGCCAACCCCTTCGACCCGGGGGCCCTGGTGCCCCCCAAGCGCTTTGAGCGCGTGGAAGACGCCCAAAGCTACCTCAAATCCCAGGGCGTGGCCTATGTGCTGGCCCAGTTCGTGGACATCCACGGCGTGGCCAAGGCCAAGTCGGTGCCGGTGGACCATTTGAACACCGTCATGACCGATGGCGCGGGCTTCGCCGGCTTTGCCATCTGCGGCGTGGGCATCGAGCCACACGGCCCCGACTTCATGGCCGTGGGCGACCTGTCCACCGTTTCGCTGGTGCCCTGGCAACCCGGGCTGGCGCGCATCGTCTGCGAAGGCCACGTCGAGGGCGAGCCCTGGGCCTACGACAGCCGCGTGGTGCTGAAAAAGCAAGTGGCGCGCCTGGCCGAACAGGGCCTGACCATGTTCACCGGCCTGGAACCCGAGTTCTCGCTGCTGCGCCGCCACGCCGACGGCAGCATCGTGCCCCACGACGCCAGCGACACCCTGGCCAAGCCCTGCTACGACTACAAGGGCCTGTCGCGTACCCGGGTGTTTCTGGAAAAGCTCTCCGACGCCATGCGCGCCACCGGCATCGACGTCTACCAGATCGACCACGAGGACGCCAACGGCCAGTTCGAACTGAACTACACCTACGCCGACTGCCTGACCTCCTGCGACCACTTCGTCTTCTTCAAGATGGCCGCCAGCGAGATCGCCAACGAACTCGGCCTGATCTGCTCCTTCATGCCCAAGCCCTTCGCCAACCGGCCGGGCAACGGCATGCACATGCACCTGTCCATCGGCGACGGCCAGCGCAACCTGTTCCAGGACAAGGCCGACCCGAACGGGCTGGAACTCTCGCCCATGGCCTACCAGTTCATGGCCGGCCTGCTGCACCACGCACCGGCACTGACCGCCCTGTGCGCACCCACCGTCAACTCCTACAAGCGCCTGGTGGTGGGCCGTTCGCTGACCGGCGCCACCTGGGCCCCGGCCTACATCAGCTACGGCGACAACAACCGCTCGACCATGGTGCGCATCCCCAAGGGCCGGCTGGAACTGCGCCTGCCCGACGGCGCCTGCAACCCCTACCTGGCCACGGCCGCCGTCATCGCCGCGGGCATGGACGGCATCGCCAAGGGCATGGACCCGGGCGTGCCGCGCAACGTCAACCTGTACGAGTGGAGCGAGGCGCAACTGGCCGAAGCCGGCATCGGCCTGCTGCCGCAGAACCTGAACGCCGCGCTCGACGCGCTGGAGGCCGACACCGTCATCCGCGAGGCGCTTGGGCCGGTCACGGGCGAGTTCCTCAAACACAAGCGCATGGAGTGGATCGAGTACATGCGCCACGTCTCCGAGTGGGAAGTCAAGCAATACCTGGAATTTTTCTGAAGGAAGCAACCATGTGTGGAATTGTGGGTTTGTTGTTGAAAAAGCCGGCGCTGTACAGCCGCCTGGGCGAATTGATGGTGCCGATGCTGATCGGCATGACCGAGCGCGGCCCGGACTCGGCCGGCATGGCCGTGTTCGGCCAGCCCTTGCCGGAAGGCCAGCGCAAGATCAGCGTCTATTCGGGCCTGACCGAAGCCGGCGCCGCCTACGACTGGATAGGCCTGGCCGATGCCCTGAACGCGGCCCTGGGCGTGCACGCCCACGTCGTGGCCAAGGGCAACCACGCCGTGTTCACTTTTGACGGCCCGGCCGAACCGGTCCAGGCCTTTGTGCAAGCGCAGGACGCCAAGCTGCACCTGCTGTCCACCGGCCGCGGCATCGAGCTGTACAAGGACATCGGCACCCCGGCCGAGGTGGCGCAGCGCTACGACTTCGGCGCGCTCACCGGCAGCCACCTGGTGGGCCACACCCGCATGGCCACCGAATCGGCCGTCACGCCCGACCGCGCCCACCCCTTCACCGCCGGCGAGGACTTCTGCCTGGTGCACAACGGCTCGCTGTCCAACCCCAACGGCATCCGCCGCATGCTGGAGCCGCGCGGCATCCGCTTCGAGACCGACAACGACACCGAGGCCGCCTGCCGCTTCCTGGAGTGGCGCCTGCGCGAGGGCGACACCCTGCACGCGGCGCTGCAAAAGGGCTTCGAGGCGCTGGACGGCTTCTTCACCTTCCTCATGGGCACGCCGACCGAGCTGGCCCTGATCCGCGACCCCTTCGCCTGCAAGCCGGCGGTGGTGGCCGAAACCGACGACTACGTCGCCATCGCCTCCGAATTCCGCTCGCTCGCGCACCTGCCGGACGTCAAGCACGCCACGGTTTTTGAACCCGCACCCGAGGAGATGTACGTATGGAAAATCTGACCTTTGACCTGAGCGCGCGCACCGTCCGCGAGCTCAACCAGCACCTGCACGGCACGCCCGAATCGCTGGCCGGCCAGCACATCACCGTGCTCAACCCGGACGGCGCGCACAACATCGCGGTCGGCATCAACGCCCCGGTGCAGGTCACCGTGGTGGGCCATGCCGGCTACTACGCCGCGGGCATGAACAAGTTCGCCGACGTCACCATCGAAGGCAGCGCCGGCACCGGCGTGGCCGAGAACATGATGAGCGGCAAAGTCCACGTCAAGGGCTTCGCCTCCAACGGCGCCGGCGCCTCGGCGCACGGCGGCCTGCTGGTGATCGACGGCGACGCCGGCCTGCGCTGCGGCATTTCGCTCAAGGGCGCCGACATCGTGGTCGGCGGTTCCGTGGGCAGCTTCTCGGGCTTCATGGCCCAGGCCGGGCGCATGGTGGTCTGCGGCAACGCCGGCGACGCGCTCGGCGACTCGCTCTACGAGGCGGTGATCTACGTCAAGGGCGAGATCAAGAGCCTGGGCGCCGACGCCCAGCTCGAGCCCCTGGGCGAGGCCGACATCGCCGCGCTGACCGAACTGCTGGCCGCCGCCGGCCTGCACCACGCCCCCCAGGATTTCAAGCGTGTGGCCTCGGCCCGCAGCCTGTACCACTGGAACGCCGACGCCGATCAGACCTATTGAGGAGCCCCCATGAGCACCGAACACCCCATCGCCTTCAAACGCCTGCAGCGCGAAGAGTCCGCCAGTTTCGACCGCAGCACGCTGGACTACATCCACCGCGCCGCCGGCACCGGCCTGTACGAAATCCGCGGCCTGGGCGCCAAGCGCAAGCTGCCGCACTTCGACGACCTGGTCTTCCTCACCGCCTCGCTCTCGCGCTACCCGCTGGAGGGCTACCGCGAAAAGTGCTCCACCAAGACCGTGCTGGGCACCCGCTTCGCCAAAAAGCCCATCGTGCTGGACACCCCGATCACCGTGGCCGGCATGAGCTTCGGCGCGCTGTCGGCCAACGTCAAGGAAGCGCTGGGCAAGGCCGCCACCGCCATGGGCACCAGCACCACCACCGGTGACGGCGGCATGACGTCCGAGGAACGCCAGTCGTCCAAGACGCTGGTGTACCAGTGCCTGCCCTCGCGCTACGGCTTCAACCCCGACGACGTGCGCCGCGCCGACGCCATCGAGGTGGTGCTGGGCCAGGGCGCCAAGCCGGGCGGCGGCGGCATGCTGCTGGGCCAGAAGGTGAACCCGCGCGTGGCCAAGATGCGCACCCTGCCCCAGGGCGTGGACCAGCGCTCGGCCAGCCGCCACCCGGACTGGACCGGCCCGGACGACCTGACCATCAAGATCCAGGAACTGCGCGAACTGACCGACTGGGAAAAGCCCATCTACGTCAAGGTGGGCGCCACCCGCGTTTACAACGACGTCAAGCTGGCGGTCCACGCCGGCGCCGACGTGGTGGTGGTGGACGGCATGCAAGGCGGCACCGCGGCCACCCAGACCTGCTTCATCGAACACGCTGGCATCCCCACGCTGGCGGCGGTGCGCCAGGCCGTGGCCGCGCTGCGCGACCTGGACATGATCGACACGGTGCAGCTCATCGTCTCGGGCGGCATCCGCACCGGGGCCGACGTGGCCAAGGCGCTGGCGCTGGGCGCCGACGCGGTGGCCATCGGCCAGGGCGTGCTGATGGCCCTGGGCTGCAACCGCGACACCTACCAGCAGGGCGGCCAGAACCACAGCGCCGAGGCCGACTACGCCGCGCTGGGCACCCAGGCCGGCTACTGCCACCACTGCCACACCGGCAAGTGCCCGGTGGGCGTGACCACGCAGGACCCGATCCTGGAGCAGCGCCTGGAGCCCGACAACGGCGCCAAGCACGTCAAGAACTACCTCAAGACGCTGACCATGGAGCTGACCACCCTGGCCCGCGCCTGCGGCAAGCAGGACGTGCACCACCTGGAGCCCGAAGACCTGGTGGCGCTGACGGTGGAGGCCGCCGCCATGGCCCAGGTGCCGCTGGCCGGCACCAACTGGATTCCGGGCCAGAACGGCTGACGCGGAGGCCGCCATGACCAACGCCGCTTCCGACATCAAGAGCCGCCCTGTCTACCAGCCCCTGCGGCCGGACGCCACGGCCGTGCGCCACTGGCTGGTGCTGGAGGCGGCGGCCCAGAACGCCGAGGGCTGCCAGGCCCTGGCCGAAGCCTTCGCGCCGGTGGCCGGTGCCTTGCAGGTTTGGTCGGTCGGTGCGCTCGCCCTGGGCCGTCTGCCGGTGTCCGTGCTGGCCGACACGCCCGCCCTGGCGGACGCGCTGGCCCAGACCGGACCGTTCCGCGTCCACGACCGCCTCTATGTGCAGGGCACCGAGCCCTTCATCTGGTCGGTCGCCGCGCTGGCCCGGGCCGCCGGCCTGGCGCCCGAACAGCTGCGCCTGGCCCACGCCGGCAGCCTGCGCCGGCGCGTCTGGTGCACCCACTGCCACGGCGTCACCGAAGGCGTGACCACCCACACCGTGCCCTGCGCCGGCTGCGGCCGGCACCTGCTGGTGCGCGACCACTTTTCCCGCCGTCACGGCGCCTTCATGGGCGTGATGGTCGATGCCGAAGCCCCGGGCCAGCGCCCGGCGGTGCAGGAGGTGTTTCCATGATCGTGTCTGCCCTGAAACTGCGGGTCGCCGCCATCGACGACATCGCGCCCAGCCTGCGCCACCTGCGCCTGGAAGCGGCCGACGGCTCGGCCCTGCCCCCCACCGGCGCCGGCGCGCACGTGCTGCTGAGCCTGCCGGGCGCGGCACGCACCCACCGCAACGCCTACTCGCTGGTCAACCCGCCAGGCACGCGCAGCGGCTACGACGTCATCGTGCGCCGGGTGCCCACCTCGCGCGGCGGCTCGGCCACGGTGCACGAGCGCCTGCGGGTCGGCGACCGGCTAGACGCCCAGCCCCCCGGCAACCTGTTCGCCCCGGTGCGCCCCGCGCGCCACCACCTGATGATCGCCGGCGGCATCGGCATCACGCCCTTCCTGTCCTACCTGCAGGACGCCGGCGTGCGCCAGACCGGCGCCAGCCTGCACGTCTGCTGCCGCGAGTCGGAGAAAGACGTCTTCCAACCCTGGTTGCCCGACGGGGCCGACGTGCGCTTCCACTGGGACGCCGACGGCCACCGGCTCGACACCGCCGCGCTGCTGGCCGACCAGCCGGCCGGCACCCACCTCTACGTCTGCGGCCCCAGCGACCTGAACGACGCGGTGGTGCGAGCCGCCGCGGCCGCCGGCTGGCCAGCCAGCCAGGTCCACACCGAACACTTCGGCGGCGCCAGCGCCGGCGGCAACGCCTTCGAGGCGGTGCTGCACAAATCTGGCCTGCGCCTGCGGGTGGCCGAGGACGAAAGCCTGCTCGAAGCGCTGGAACGCGCCGGCGTGGCCGCACCCTGCCTGTGCCGCGGTGGGGCCTGCGGCGTCTGCATCACCCCGGTGCTCGACGGCGAGCCCGAGCACCGCGACCACTGCCTCAGCCCCGCCGAACGCGCCAGCGGCCGGCTGATCATGCCCTGCGTCTCCCGCGCGCGCAGCCCGCAGCTGGTGCTGGACCTCTGAGTCCACACCCCCACAGGAGCCACCCATGAGCCTCGCCTTCAAGCCCGACGAAACCTTCCGCGGCGACTACACCTACCGCAACAGCGACACCGCCATCCTGCGCTTCCCGTTCCCGTTCCCGGAAGACCGCTACATGTACAGCGTCAACATGGAGCCGCACAACGGCAGCGGGCCGAGCGACGCCTTCGTGCACGCCTTCGACGTGGACGAGCACTACATCGCCGAGTGCCGCGACCGGGCCATCACGCTCGAACGCGACCCCGGCCGCTGCCAAGCGCTGCCGCACATGATGACGGCCCAGTGGGACACGCTGGAGCTGCTGATGGAGAGCCTGTCCCGCGACTACCCGGAACACTTCGCGCTGCAGAAATCCGGCGACGGTTTCGGCGCCAGCTGGACCTGGACCAACCGCCCGCTGGGCCTGGTGCAGACCTTCACCTTCGGCGACGCCGCCACGCTGCCCTGCGAGCCCTTCGAGTACATCACCCGCCAGGTGCAGGGCGACTTCGCCATCTGCGACCAGCGCGACAACAACCTGTTCCTGGACGCCGGCATGGTGACCTCGCAGGCCGACTGGTCGCTGGACTTCAACGTCGGCATGGGCTTCATGGAATGGCACGGCCCGGTGCCGCTGGCGCACCAGGCCGGGGTGTTCGAACGTGCGCTCAAGTACCTGCTGATGGTGCGCCTGGGCCAGCCGGTGCGGCGCCTGAACTGGACCATGACGGTCAACCCGCGGCTCGACACCTCACCCGAAAGCTACCCCGAGTGGGGCCCCGACCGCGCCTCGCTCACGCCCGAGAACATCGGCCGCAAGCTGCACCTGCGGGTGGAACTGCAGACCCTGTGGCGCCTGCCGCGCAGCAACGCCTTGCTGTTCCCAATCCGCGGCTACCTGGCCTCGCTCGACGACCTGGCGCGCGTGCCCAAGTGGGGCAAGCGCCTGCACCGCGTGCTGTCCACCCTGCACCCGGCCCTGGCCGAATACAAGGGCCTGACCCGCTACCTGCCGCTGGCCGTGGCCCACCTGGCCGCCCACGACGACGGCGCGCCGCTGCCCGTGGGCACCCACGCCGACACCGACACCCTGGCCGAAACGGCCTGAGCCCTCCCATTCATTTCCTTCTTTCATCTGCACTGGAGAGACACATGACTTCTTGGCGCATCTCTGCCCTGGCCGACCGCCACCGCGCACTCGGCTCGTCCCTGGCCGACTGGAACGGCATGGGCACGGCCTGGACCTACCGCACCGACCTGGCCGACGAACACGAGGCCATCCGCACCAAGGCCGGCCTGATGGACGTGTCCGGCCTGAAGAAGGTGCACGTCATCGGCCCGCACGCCGAGATGCTCATCAACCACGCCACCACCCGCAACGTCAGCAAGCTCTACCCGGGCAAATCGGTCTACGCCTGCATGCTCAACGAGGACGGCAAGTTCATCGACGACTGCGTCATCTACCGCAACGGCCCCAACGCCTTCATGGTGGTGCACGGCGCCGGCCAGGGCCACGAGATCCTGACCCGCGGCGCGGTCGGCCGCAACGTCTCGGTGCTGTTCGACGACGACCTACACGACCTGTCGCTGCAAGGCCCGCTGGCGGTGGAGTACCTGTCCCAACACGTGCCGGGCATCCGCCAGCTGCCCTACTTTCACCACACCCACACCACGCTGTTCGGCCGCCCGGTCACCATCTCGCGCACCGGTTACACCGGCGAACGCGGCTACGAGATCTTCTGCAAGGCCGCCGACGCGCCCACCATCTGGGACACCATCGTCGAAGAGGGCCAGGCCATGGGCATCGTGCCCTGCGCCTTCACCGCGCTGGACTGGCTGCGCGTGGAAAGCTGCCTGCTGTTCTACCCCTACGACAACTCCGACATGTACCCCATGGAGGGTGAGCCCATTGGCGACACCCTGTGGGAGCTGGGGCTGGACTTCACCGTCTCGCCCGGCAAGACCGAGTTCCGCGGCGCCGCCGAACACTACCGCCTCCAAGGCAAGGAGCGCTTCAAGATCTTCGGCGTCGAACTGGCCAGCAAAGAAGCGGCCCAGGCCGGCGACGCGCTGTACGACGGCGAGCGCAAGGTCGGCTTCGTCACCTGCGGCATGTACTCGCGCCTGACCGGCCGCTCCATGGCCATCGCCCGCCTCGACCCGGCGTACGCGGTGCATGGGAAGGCGATGACCCTGCGCGGTGCCGCGCTGCAGTGCGCCGCCACCGCCCACACCCTGCCCTTCGACGACCCGCAAAAAACCAAGCGCACCGCCAAAGACTGAACAAGGCCCCACCATGAGCACCCCGCCCCGCCGCTACACCCTGTCCCTGTCCTGCCCCGACCGCGTCGGCATCGTCGCCGCCGTCAGCAACTTCCTGGCCCAGCACAACGGCTGGATCACCGAAGCCAGCCACCACGCCGACGCCGAGTCCGCCATGTTCTTCATGCGCCAGGAGATCCTGGCCGACTCGCTGCAACTCGACATCGACGCATTTCGCGCCGCTTTCGCCCAGCTGGCCGAACCCTTTGGCATGCAATGGCGCATCGCCGACAGCGCGCGCAAAAAGCGCGTCGTCATCCTGGTCTCCAAGCAGGAGCATTGCCTGTACGACCTGCTGGGCCGCTGGCAGTCCGGCGAACTGGACATCGACATTCCCTGCGTCATCTCCAACCACGAAACCTTCCGCGGCCTGGTGGAGTGGCACGGCATCCCCTTCCACCACGTGCCGGTCACGCCCGACACCAAGGTCCAGGCCTACGCCGAGGTCGAGCGCCTCTACCGCGAGGCCGACGCCGACGCCATGGTGCTGGCGCGCTACATGCAGATCCTCTCGCCCGACCTGTGCGACAAGTTCCCGGGCCAGATCATCAACATCCACCACAGCTTCCTGCCCAGCTTCATCGGCGCCAAGCCCTACCACCAGGCCTTCCAGCGCGGCGTCAAGCTGATCGGCGCGACCTGCCACTACGTCACCTCCGAACTCGACCAGGGCCCGATCATCGAGCAGGACGTGATCCGCATCGACCACTCCGACGTGCCCGAAGAACTGGTGCGCAGCGGCAAGGACGTGGAGAAGGCGGTGCTGGCGCGCGGCCTGCGCTACCACCTGGAAGACCGCGTGCTGATCCACGGCAACAAGACCGTGGTGTTCCGCTGAGCCCGAGCCATGACCGCCCAGATCATTGACGGCAAGGCGCTGTCGCGGCAGCTGCGTGCAGGTTTCCGCGAACGGGTGGGGCACCTCCAGGCCCAGGGCGTGCAGCCCGGCTTGGCGGTGATCCTGGTGGGCGAGAACCCGGCCTCGCAGGTCTACGTCGGCAACAAGATCAAGGCCTGCGAAGAGTGTGGCGTGCGCTCCCTGCACGTGGGCCTGCCCGCCGACGTGAGCGAGGCCGAGGTGCTGGCCACCATCGAACGCCTGAACGCCGACGAGCAGGTGCACGGCATCCTGGTGCAGCTGCCGCTGCCGCCACACATCCCGGTGGCGCGCGTGCTGGAGGCGATCGCGGTGGACAAGGACGTGGACGGCTTCCACCTCTACAACGTCGGCGCGCTGGTCACCGGCCACAGCATCTTCCCGCCCTGCACCCCCTACGGCGTGCAACTGCTGCTGGACGCCACCGGCACCGATGTGGCCGGCCAGAACGTGGTGGTGGTGGGCGCCAGCAACATCGTCGGCAAGCCCATGGGCCTGATGCTGCTGCAGCGCGAGGCCACGGTCACCATCTGCCACGCCAAAACGCGCGACCTGGCGCAGCACACCATCCTGGCCGACATCCTCATCGTCGCCGCCGGCAAGCCCGGGCTGATCGTGCCGCAGATGGTCAAGCGCGGCGCCATCGTCATCGACGTCGGCATCAACCGCCTGCCGGACGGCCGCATCGTCGGTGACGTGTGCTTCGAGGAGGTGAAGGAAAAAGCCTCGTGGATCACCCCGGTGCCCGGTGGCGTGGGCCCGATGACGGTGACCATGCTGATCGAGAACACGCTGCGTTCGGCCGAACGCAGCTTCCCGTTGGCCCGGGGGGACGACCGGCACGGCTGGGACGCCCCGCCCGCCGTCCTGGGCTGAGTCGGCCGGTGCCGCCTGCGGCCACCGTGTGCGGGGCCGTCAGGCGGGCACGCCGGGCGCCCCCACGGGGGTGCGGGCCTGGGCGGCCCATTGCATCAGGCCGGCGGTGGACGCGTCCAGACCCACCCAGTCCTGGCGACGCATGCGGGCCTGCAGGTCCAGGGCCAGGGTCTTGCCCAGTTCCACACCCCACTGGTCAAAGCAGTTGATGCCCCACACCACACTGGCCACGAACACCCGGTGCTCGTGCATGGCCAGCAGGGCGCCCAGGCTGCGCGGGGTCAGGGCGTCCAGCAGCAGCATGGTGCTGGGTCGGTTGCCAGGAAAGTCCTGGTGCCCGGGCAGTTGCGCGCCGCTGGCCATGCCGCCCTGCATCAAGGCCTGGGCCTGGCCAAAGGCGTTGGCCAGCAGGGCCTCGTGGTGCCCCGGCAAGGCGTGCCGGGGTTGGCGCACCACGGTGAATTCGGTCGGCACCCGCTGTGTGCCTTGGTGCAGCCACTGGAAAAAAGCGTGCTGCCCATTGCTGCCCGGTTCGCCCCACACGGCCGCCGTGGTGGTGTAGGGCAAAGGCCGGGCCTGCAGGCACACGCCCTTGCCGTTGCTTTCCATCTCCAGTTGCTGCAGGTAGGCCGGCAAGCGGCGCAGGCCGTGGTGGTAGGGCGCCACGCAGCGGCTGCTCATGCCCAAAAAGGTGCTGTTCCACACGTCCAGCAGCCCCAGGCAGACGGGCAGGTTGTGCCGCAGCGGGGCGGTCGCAAAGTGGCGGTCCATCTCCACCGCGCCGGCCAGCAGCTCGGCAAAACCGGCCGCGCCCAGAGCCACGGCCACCGGCAAACCCACCGCCGACCACAGCGAAAAACGCCCGCCCACGCCGTCGGGCATGTGCAACACGCGGCCCATGCCCATGGCCCGGGCTCGCTCGGCCTTGGCCGAAATCGCCACAAAATGCCGTTCCGGCTGCGGCACGCCGGCGGCCTGCATCCAGGCCTGCGCGGTCCGGGCGTTCTGCAGGGTCTCGGCGGTGGACCACGACTTGGACGCCACCACAAACAGCGTGCGCTGCGGCGGCAGGCCGCTCAACACCTCCTGCAGCTCGTGCCCGTCCACGTTGGCCACAAAATGCAGCCGCTGGCGGGCACCGTGGCCGGCGGCCAGGGCCTGCACCGCCAGCTCCGGGCCCAGCCCCGAACCCCCAATGCCCAGGTGCACCACGTGGTCGATCTCCGGGTCGGCCCGCACCGCCTCGGCCAGCGCCAGCATGTCGCGCAAACCGTCGGTCCAGGGGTCTGCCGGTCCGTCGGGCGCCTCGGCCCAGCGCCCGCGCACACAGGCGTGCAAGGCCGGTCGGCCTTCGGTCGGATTGACGACCTCGCCCGCCAACAAGGCCGCCCGCTTCTGCGGCAACTGCAGGGTGTCGGCCAGGGCGCACAAGGCGTCCAGCACCGGGCCGTCCCACAGGTTTTTCGACAGGTCCGCCACCACATGCGGCGCCTCCACCCGAAATGCTTCAAAGCGGCCGGGCTGTTTGGCAAACGCCCGGCGCAGGTCAAACGCCCCCTGGTAGTGCCAGCTCTGCTCGCGCAAAGCCTGCCAGGCCGGCAGTTGGTCGTGTCGCATGCGCTCCCTTTCTTGGCCTCGGTCGGTGGCGGTGTGTGGCCTCAGGCGCGGGCGTCGCCCCAGCGCAGCGGAAAGCGGTCGTCCCCCACGTAGGTGGCGTTGCCCAGCCGGTCCACGCAGTAGCTGGGCGACACGATCATGTCCTGGAACAGCATGCCCGCCCCAATGCGGGTGTACTCGAACAACACGCTGCGCTCCACCCGCGAGCCGGCCCGCACGTGGCTGCCGTGGCCGATCCAGGCCGGGCCGATGATGCTGCAGCCCGGCTCCAGCTTCACGCTGGAGCCCAGGTACACCGGGCCCTGCACGTGCACCGTGTTCCAGTCCACCCGGGTGTTCAGGCCCACCCACACGCCGGGCTGTACCTCGGTGCCGGGCATGCTCATTTCGGCAATTTCGCCACGCAGCACCCGCTGCAGCACCGACCAGTAGTCGCTCACCCGGCCAATGTCGATCCAGTTGAAAAAGCGGTCCTGGGCGTAGAACGGCAAGCCCTGCTCCACCAGCATGGGAAACAGTTCGCTGCCAATGTCAAACACCCGGTTCTGCGGCACCAGGTCCAACGCCGCCGGCTCGAAAATGTAAATGCCGGTGCTGGCCAGGGTGGACTTGGCGTCGGCTGGCTGGGGTTTTTCCTGGAAGGACTGCACCTTGCCGTCCTGGTCGGCCACCACAATGCCGTAGTTGCTCACCTGGTCGCGCGGCACGTCCAGCGTCACCACACTGGCCAGCGCGCCCTTGTGCTTGTGCTCGTGCAGCGCCGCGCCAATGTCCAGGTCGATCAGCGCATCGCCACACAGCACCAGGGTGGTTTCGTCAAAGAAACCGCTGTTGTCCTGGATGCGGCGCATCCCGCCGGCCGAACCCAGCGGCCGGGGAATGATGTCGCCGTGGTCGTACACGCCTTCGTAGGAATAACCAATTTCCACCCCCCAGCGGTGGCCGTCGCGGAAATACTCCTCGATCTTGCGGTGGTTGTAGGCCACGTTCACCATAATCTGCTTGATCCCGTGGCGCGCCAGGTGCTCAATCAGGTATTCCATCACCGGCTTGCCCAGAATGGGCACCATCGGTTTGGGCAAATCTTTGGTCAGCGGACGCACGCGAGTGCCTTGCCCCGCGGCCAGAATCACGCCTTTGGCCATTGTCAACTCCCTGCTTCAAGTCTTGTGCACACACACATTGCCAAGGATGATACCGGCCGCGGCCACCCGCACGGGCTCAAAGACCGGCCCCAGGCCCAGGGCCTAGTCCGTTGAGGCTAATTGAATGGCGCCTTGCCTTAAAGGGGGCCAGGAATGGTGGCGCTCCAGGGTGGCGCCGACTTGGGCCACTGGTGCATCAGGTCAAACTGGGCGCGGTGCAGGCGCTCGGCCAGCGAATGCATGACCGCCAGCATCAGTTTGTTGCCCAGCCGTGGCATCGTCAGCAAAATGTCCCGGAACGCCTCGCGGGTCAACACCACCACGTCCACCGGCTCTTGCGCCACACACGACACGCTGTGCGGCGTCTGGTCGATCATCGACATTTCACCAATGGTGCGGCCCGGCCCCAGGGAGGCCATGCTGTGGTCGGCGCCCGACTCGTCGGTCAACAACAGCTCGGCGCGCCCGGTCAGCAAAATCAGCATGAAGCCCGACGTGTCGCCTTGGTGCAGCAACATGCACCCGCGCGGCGCAGAAAAACAGGTCATGTGGTTGCACAGCAATTGGGTGTCGTTCAGGTCCAGCGACTCCAACAGCGGCGTCCGACTCAAGATCTGGTGGATGTCGTCGGCAAAGGACACGGCCGAGCCCAAGCACTCGCATTCGGGTGGCAGGGTGAATTGAAAGACTGCATCCATGGCATCAAATCTTATACAAGCTTGAACGGATTGGACAAGGGTCCTTATGACTCTGAGCCGCATGGCTCGCACGGACACCGGGGTATTGACGGGGGTTCTGTTAGCATCAAAGCGCTGTTACGCACGCTACAGGGGTCCAATGTCATATCCTAACGATTTGACGTTTTCAGAAATCGTCAAAACACTAAAAATCATCAAGGAATCGCTGTCCATACGCAGCCATTATCAACTATTCCACTGGCTTCATGCCGACGTACAACATTTCATCCCGCACGATTTGGTGATTGCGGCGTGGGGGGATTTTTCTCTGGGGCTGGTCTGCTACGACGTGGTCTCGCCCCTGCCGGGTCTGCGCACCGAATCTTTCGACGACCGGGCCCTGCAGCCTTTTTTCATGGGCCTGTTCCACCGCTGGCTCAAATGCGACCATGCCCCTTACAGCATGTCGGCCAACCACGGGTTCGAGCTCAACGCCTTGCGCAACTCGGCCGCGACCGATGCGATGCAGCAATTGCCTGCGGCACTGGTGCATGGCATCAAGGACAAGCGGGGACGGCACGACTGCCTCTATGTGTTCATGGGGCGCGAGGAACTGGCTCATGAGCGGGCCCGCGAAACCCTGCGCTACATGCTGCCCTACATCGACACGGCCTTCCGCCAGGTGGCCCACCTGCCCGACCAGTACCTCATTCCCGCACCCACCAAACCCACCCCCGCCGTGGCGGCCAACATGGGGCAATTGCTGGCGCAACCCGACACCGGGCTCAGCGCCCGCGAACTGGAAATCATGGAATGGGTGCGCATGGGCAAAACCAACCAGGAAATTGGCATGATCCTGGACATCAGCGCCTTCACCGTGAAAAACCACGTGCAGCGCATCTTCAAGAAGCTGGACGTGGTCAACCGCGCACAGGCGGTGGCCAAGGTGACCAGCCTGCGCAAGGGTTAAGCCTCAAGCGGGCGTGGAGCGGCCGTAGCGGTCTTCCAAGCGCACGATGTCGTCCTCGCCCAGGTAGCTGCCCGACTGCACTTCGATCAGCTCCAACGGGATGACCCCCGGGTTTTCCAGGGCGTGCACCTGCCCCACCGGAATGTAGGTGGACTGGTTTTCGGTGATCAGCAGGGTCTGGTCGCCGTTGGTGACCTTGGCGGTGCCACTCACCACAATCCAGTGCTCGGCGCGGTGGTGGTGCAACTGCACCGACAGCTTGGCCCCGGGCTTGACGGTGATGCGCTTGACCTGGTAGCGCAGGCCGTTGTCGATCGAGTCGTACACCCCCCAAGGCCGGTACACCTCGCGGTGGTTGATGTGTTCGGTGCGCCCCGCGGCTTTGAGGCGTTCCACCACCTGCTTCACCTCCTGGACCCGGTCTTTGTGGACGACCAGCACCGCATCCTTAGTTTCCACCACCACCAAGTCCTGCACCCCCACGGCCGCCACCAAGCGGCTCTCGGCCAGCACAAAGGTGCCACGGGCGTTCTGCAGCAAGGCGTCGCCGCGCACGGCGTTGCCGTTGGCATCCTGGGGGCTGACGTCCCACAAGGCAGACCACGACCCCACATCGCTCCAGCCCGCATCCAAGGCCACCATGGCGGCGTCGGCGGTTTTCTCCATCACCGCGTAATCCACCGAATCGCTGGGGCAGGCTTCAAACGCCGCACGGTCGATGCGCACAAAGTCCAGGTCGGGGCGGGCCGCGTCCAAGGCCGCTCGGCACGCCGCCACCATGGCGGGCTGAAAACGCTGCAATTCGTCCAGGTAACGGTCGGCGCGGAACAGGAACATGCCGCTGTTCCAGTAGAACCGGCCACTCTCCAGGTAACGCTGGGCGGTGGCCAGGTCGGGCTTCTCCACAAACCGGCTCACGGCAAAGCCGCCTGGCGGCAAAGCCGCGCCCTGCTCGAGGTAGCCATAACCGGTTTCGGCGCGGGTGGGCACCACCCCAAAGGTCACCAGTTTGCCCGCCTCGGCCAGCGGGCGGGCCGCCGCCACGGCGGCCTCAAAGGCGGTCACGTCCGGAATCCAGTGGTCGGCCGCCAGCACCAGCAACAGCGCATCGGGCGTTTGCGCCAGGGCGTGCAGCGCGGCCAGGGCGATGGCCGGCGCGGTGTTGCGGCCCACCGGCTCCAGCAGAATGTGCGCGCGCCCCTGGCCCAGCGCACGCAGCTGCTCGGCCGCCAAAAAACGGTGCGCCTCGTTGCATATCACCCGCAAGTCCCCCAGGGGGCCCAAGCCCTGCAGGCGTTGCACCGTGGTTTGCAGCATCGAGCCGTCGCCCTCGGTCAAAGGCAAAAACTGCTTGGGCTTGAGTTCGCGCGACAGCGGCCACAAACGGCTGCCGGTGCCGCCGGCCATGATCACTGGGGTCAAAGTCATGAAGGGTCTGTGGGTTGGTGTGGGGCGAAAGGCCCATTGGCGGTCCGCTGCAGCAACCGGGGCGCAGCTCCAGCGACAGGTCGCGCGGGCATCAATGCATGTGGCGGGGCAGCACCGATACGCTGCGCCGGTGCGCGTCGGTCATCGCGTCCCCCGCGGGTGCCGCGCGTTCGCGCGGGGTCTCGGTGGGGGGCCATTCGGCTGCGGGCCACAAGCGCCCGGGCAAATCGTCCACCTCTGGCCAACCGGTCACCACGGCGTCGGTCGGGTCGGTTTCTTGGTACATGCACACACTCCCTGCAGTATTGTTGTCCACGGGTTTACACCCATAGAAATGATAGGAGTGCGGGCCCGGTACCGCCATAGCCCGAACGCATCAAACCGGTGCATCGGAAAATCAGTGCCCCGCCACCCGGCTTTGCCAGCGCCACACGTCGGCGCACATTTGCGCCAGCGGGCGGGTGGCGCGCCAGCCCAGGAGCTGCTCGGCCAGGGTGGGGTCGGCCCAGTACTGGGCCACGTCGCCGGGGCGGCGCGGGCCCACCTGGTAGGGCACCGGGCGGCCGCTGGCTTGCTCAAACGCACGCACCATGTCCAGCACCGAGGCGCCCTGCCCCGTGCCCAGGTTCACCGTCAGCAAGCCAGGGTGTTGCTGCAGGTGGCGCAAAGCGGCCAGATGGCCTTCGGCCAGGTCCATCACGTGGATGTAGTCGCGCACCCCAGTGCCGTCGGGCGTGGGGTAGTCGTTGCCCCACACGTTCAGGTAAGGGCGCTGGCCGGTGGCCACCTGGGCCACGTAGGGCATCAGGTTGTTGGGCACGCCCTGCGGGTCTTCGCCCATCAGGCCGCTTTCGTGGGCGCCCACCGGGTTGAAGTAGCGCAAACGGGCCACACGCCAAAAATCGGGTTCGCTGGCCACCGCATCGGCCAGCACCTGCTCCGTCATCAGCTTGCTCCAGCCGTAGGGGTTGGTGGCCGACAGCGGAAAGTCCTCCCGGTAAGGCACCACTGGCTGGTTGCCGTACACCGTGGCCGACGACGAAAACACCAGCGTGCCCACCCCCGCCGCGCGCATGGCCTGCAACAGCGCCAAGGTGCCGGCCACGTTGTTCTGGTAGTAGCGCAGCGGCTGCGCCACCGATTCGCCCACCGCCTTGAAGGCCGCGAAATGGATCACGGCCGTCACGCCGTACTGTTCCAGCACCCGGGTCACGGTGGGCAGGTCGGCCACGTTGGCCTCCACACAGCGCGGCCGCTCGCCGGTGATGCGCGCCATGCGCTCCAGCACGTCGGGCCGGGCGTTGCTGAAGTCGTCCAGCAACACGTACGGCACACCGGCCTGGGCCAGGGCCACCGCCGTGTGCGAACCAATAAAGCCCGCCCCGCCGGTCACCAAAATGCAAAGGGGGCGGGCCGTCGCCCCCACCGTCTCAGCGCCCGCCATCAGTCGGTGCCTTTGGGCGGCGCCTCGCCGAACACGCCGTATGCCTGGCGGTCTGTCAGCACCTCACGCACCAGGGCCTCGTCCACCACGGCGGCCTCGGCCGAAAAGGCGTACACCAGGGCCATGTCGCACAGGGTGTTGATCCGCCTGGGCACACCCCGGGTCGCCTGGGCCACCAAGGCCAGCGCTTCGGGGGTGAACAGCGGCTCGGTGCGCCCCGCCACCGCCAGGCGGTGCGTCACGTAGCGGCCCACCTCCGCCTCCGCCAGCGGCGGAATGAAATAGTCCACCGCCACGCGCTGGGCAAACTGCTGCAGCTCCGGGCGTTTCAGCACGTCCTGCAACTGGGGCTGCCCCACCAGAATCACCTGCAGCAGCTGGTCTTTGTCGGCGTTGATGTTCGACAGCATGCGCAGGGACTCCAGCGCCCCCACGCTCAGGTTCTGCGCCTCGTCCACGATCAGCACCACACGCTTGCCGGCCGCGTACTCGGCGATCAGGAAGCGCTGAAACGCGTCGTAGCGCGCCACCGGCGAGGTGGCCTCGTAGGGCTGGCCAAACGCCAGCATGATCCAGCCCAACAGGTCGGCGATGTTGCGGTGCGTGTTCGACACCAGGCCCACCGTCAGGTTGGTGCCCATGGCGTTGAGCAGGTGCCGGATCAGGGTCGTCTTGCCGCACCCGATCTCGCCACAAATCACGGTGAAGCCGGCGCGGTTTTCCAACCCGTACTGCAACATGCTGTAGGCCAGCGCGTGGCGCTTGCCCATGAACAGGAAATCCGGGTCTGGCTGGATGGAAAAAGGCTTTTCCTTCAACCCATAAAACGCTTCGTACATGGATGCTTACAAGCCTTCAAGTGTGGCGCGCGCCGAATCCAGCTGCGGGAAGGCCTGGCCCTTGGCCAGCTCCACCGACCGCTGCAACGACTCCTTCGCCAGCTGTTTGTTGTTCATCGCCAACTGGGTTTGCCCGTAGTGGTAGTGCACCACCGCCAGGTCCGGCAGCTGGTCGGCCGCCCGCTTGAGCAGCGACACCGCGTCCTCGTTCTTGCCCACCTTGTGGCTGGCCCAACCCAGGGTGTCCAAAAACTGCGGCACCTCCGAGTTTCGCAGACGCAAGGCCAACTGGTAAGCCCGCTCGTGGTCGGCTTTGCCGGTGCGGTGGTCGGCCAGCAGGCTGGCCAGGTTGTTGACGACCACCTCGGCGTTCGGCCGCTCCTTGAGCAGGGCCTCGTACAGGGCAATCGCGTCGTCAAAGCGGTTCATGCCTTCCAGCACACCCGCGCGCGACAAACGCATTTCAAAGCTGTTGGGCACGGCCTTCAGGCCGCGGTCCAGCACGGCTTCGGCTTCGGGCAAACGCCCTTGCTGCGCCTGCAGCGCCGCCAGGCCCAGGTAAGCCGCCACGGCCTGGCCGTCTTGCGCCATGGCCGCTTCAAACGCCTGTTGGGCGCGGGCCAGGTCCCCCACCTGCTGGTGCAGCTGGCCTTGCAGAATGCGGGCCGACACGTTGTCGGGCGACGCCTGGAGCACCGACTCCATGAAAGCCAGGGCGTCGCGCGGTTTGCCCGCGGCCATGTAGCCGCGCACCAGGGCCACCATGGGCTGCACCTCGGTGGGGGCCGCGTCAAAGGCTTTGCGGTAGGCGGCAATGCTGCCGTTGAAGTTCCTGCGCGCGGCGAACACCTCACCCTGGATCTGGTTGGCCGCCACCCCCTGGCCCTGCAGCCCCGCCACCTCGTCCGCCACCGCCTGGGCCGACGCCAAATTCCCCGTGGCCACGTGCGCCCGGGCCAGCATGCGCAAGGCGGGCACGTGCGCGGGGTGCAGGCGCAGCACCTCGCGCAACACGTCTTCCGCCTGGCGCGCACGGCCGGTGCGCATCAAAAACTCGGCGTAGGCCAGCCCAAAGTTGGGGGAGGCCTGCTTGCCCGCCTGGAAGCCGCGCGCGTACTGGTCTTGCGCCAGGTCGCGCGAGCCCTGCAGTTCGTGGGCCTTGCCCAGCAAGGCCATCGCGCGGGCGGAGTTGGGCACGTCACGCAACACGGTGCGCAAATCGCCCACCGCATCGTCCAGGCGGCCGTCGTCCATGTGCATGCGGGCGCGCAACAGCAAGGCCTGTTCGTTGCGCGCATCCTTGGCCAGGGTTTCGGCCAGCAGGGCCTGCGCCGCGGCCTTGTCTTCGCGTGCCAGCAGGTCGGCGGCCAAGGCGTTGCGGGCGCGCAGGCCCAACTCGCCGTCGCCCGCCCGGGCCATCACGTCGCGCAGCAGTTGCTCGGCCTGCTCGCGCTGCCCCATGCCTTGGCGCAGGGCGGCCAGGGCCAGGCGCAGGTCGTTGTTGCCGGCCTCGGCGGCCAGCAGGCGTTCCAGCTCCGCCGCCGCGGCCTGCGGGCCCTGGGTGGTGTTCAAAAACCGCACCACGTCCAGCTTGGCCTCGTTGTCGGCGGCAAACTGCTTGGCGGTTTCGCGGTACACCGCCTCGGCCTTGGCCGGCTGGTTGTGCAGCACGTAAAACTGGGCCAAGATGGCACGGAAGGCCCGGTTGTCGGGGTAGAGCGCCATCAGCTTCTTCAGCGCCTCTTCGGCGCTTTCCAGCTTGGCCATGCGTTCCAGCGCTTGCACGCGAATCAGCTGCAAGGTCACGTTGCGTTCGTCGCTGGCCAGGCCCTGGTCCAGGAAGGCCACGGCGCCGTCGCCGTCCTGGGCGGCCAGCCGCTCCGAGGCCATCACCACCAACGCATCCAGGTGCTTGGGCTCTTTGTCCAGCACCTGGCGGGCCAGGGCCACCGCGCCCTTGGCGTCGTCCAGGCGCAGCAGCACGGCCGCACGCAAAGCCAGGGCGTTCAAGTCGTCGGGGGCCAGGCCCAAGGCGGCGTCGCTGGCGGCCAAGGCCTTGTCCAGCTGGTTGCCGGCCAACAGCAGCTTGCCCAGCCGCAACTGCGCCTCCAGCAGCTTCGGGTCCAGCTCCACCACCTTGGTCAACAGCCCGTACATCCCCTGCCAGTCCAAACCGCGCTCGGCAATCGTCGCCAGGCCCATCAGGGCCTGCGTCAGGTTGGGGTTGATTTGCAACGCGTTCTGGAATTCGATGCGGGCCTTCACCGCGTCACCGGCCTGCAGGTGCTGCGCGCCTTTCTGGTAGAAACGCTGCGCCTTCTCTTCAGGCGAACCGCAACCGGCCGTCAGCAGCACGGCACTGGTCAACGCGGCCAGCGCCCACCCGCGCGGCCCGAAAAAACGCCCAGGGGTCGAATTGGTCATGCTCATCGTGTCCATCAGTACGGTACAAAAGTCCCCAGCGTCGGCACCGCCAGGCGGATAAAGTCTTGGATGCGCCGGTCGGCCGCCGCCGTGTCCTCGCCCGGCTGCACCGGCGACACCGCCCGCACCAGGGCGCCATCGGTCCGGTTGCGCGTCAGCGCGTCCTGGAACAGGTACCACTTCATCCAGTATTCATTGGCAATGCGCCGGCCGCGCTGCTCAAACCAGTAGTACACCAACTGCCGGCTGCTGCCTTTGTCAATCACCACGCGCACCACCTCCATCGGCGTGCCGTCGTTCAAGGCAAAACGCGTGCTGTCCAGCTGGGAAATCACCCAGCCCCCACCGGGTATGCACACCTGGGGCGAATGCGGCGACACGCCCTTGCGCTGCGAGGCGTAGTACGCCACGTAAAAGTTCACCGTGTCGCCGTCCGCCCGGCGGTAATCGGCCAGCACGTAGTCCTCAAAGCCCAGGGCCTGCTCCACCTCAATGTCCAGCGACGACTCCTGCGCCTGCCAGTCGCCCAAGTTCAGCGGGAAGGTGCGCAGCGTGGTGCGGGCCGGCTGTTCTTCCACACGCCCCCCCACCATCCACGCGCCGGCCAGCGCCACGCCCAGCACCGCCAGCGCCAGCGCCATGCGCCAGTCCGCCCCGCGCACCGGCACCCCGCTGGGCAGCACCGGCGCCACCACGGGGAACTGCTGCACGTCCAGCACGTGACGGCGCAGGGTGTAGCGCTCGATCAGCATGATCTCGCCCATCAGAATCAGCTGGCAGACCAGGAAAATCACCCAGCCTTCAAAGTAGTGCAAAAAGCCGTCGGCCACGCCGCTGCCAAACTGCCCCACCAGCACCCCGGTCAGCGCAATCCGCAGGCTGTTGGTCAGCACCGTGATCGGCACCACACTCACAAACAACAACACCCGCCAGCGCAGGGCGGCGGGGTACATGTAGGCCATCAGAAAGCCAATGCTCAACAGCGGGTACAGGTAGCGCAGGCCGCTGCAGGCCTCGATCACCTGCAGCTTGTAGCTGCCAAAGTCGATGATGTTGCCTTCCAGGAACACCGCATAGCCCATGGCGCGCAGCACGTCCACGCCCAGGTTGGAGGACAGCAGTTGCAGGCGCCAGGAAATTTGCGAATCCACGAAATACGGCAGCGGAATCGCGAACAGCAAAAAGGCAATGGGCAGCAGCGTCACGCGCAACAGCGAACGCCCGCCATAGCACAGCACCAGCCCGGCCAGCGCCACCAAAAACCCCACCTGGATGGCGAGGTAGATCGCGGTGACCTCGCCCAGCACCAGCATCGCGCCGCTCAGCAGCAGCAAGGCCACGCCCCAGGCCGACGGCGCGCCCATGCTCGTGCGCAAGGCCGCCCGGCGCTGCCACAGCATCCACAGCGAAATCAGGGGCAGGAAAAAGCCGTGGCCGTACTCTTCCTGCTTGTACCAGCGGCCCACCAGCTCCACCAGGCCGCCCCAATGCGCCATCAACAACACCGCCAGCGCCAGCAGGAACAACCAGTGGTTGGGGAAACCGGGTTTTGTGTGCAATTTCAAAAACAACCTCGGGGTCGAAAAAACCTTTCAATTTTATCGGTCCCACCCCGCCCAGGCCCCGACCCCGCCCCCGGGCCACCCCGCCCCGTTCGGACTATGCACCGCGCCCCAGCCGCCGCCACACGGCGCGCCGCCCCCTGCCATATAGACCATTGCCGCATCCAGCCGCGCTCCCTAAAGTGGAGCCCACTTTCAATTCGTGTTTCATTTGCCATGAAAAAACTGCTGCTCGCACTCGGCTTGCTCAGCGCGGCCACCGCACAGGCTGTTTCCCTGTCAGGGGCCAACCTCAGCTACAGTTTGTCGTACCAAAATATTAGCTTTAACCCCATCCTCACCACCACTCCCCGGCCGGTGACGGTGGGTTCCGGGGTTGAGTTCTCCACCGTGCTGGGCTACGGCACACAAATCGACATCGACGACACGGGCTTCACCATCAGCTTCGCCGGCCCGGACCTGACCCAATCCCTGGGCGGCTTCAAAGGCATTCAGCTGTTCGACACGAACAACGCGCTCAACGACTTCACCCGTGCTTCGGTTGTTGGCAACACCACCTTCGGCGGCGTCACCACAAGCGTCCAACCCGACTCCGTGCTGGTGACGTGGGCCACCTCCGGTCTCTTGTCCCCGTACCTGCGCATCGGCATCGATCTGGCGGCCGCACCCCACACGCCGCCGGTGTCGGCCGTGCCCCTGCCCGGCGCCGCCACGGTGATGCTCGGCGGCCTCGGCATGCTGGCCGGTCTGCGCCGCCGTTCCAAAAAGCCATCGGCACACACCGGCACCCACGCGGCCGCCTGAAGCCGCCACACCCGTCCATCCCCCTTGGGGCAAGCCACGGCTTGCCCTTTTTTTTGGCCGCTGCGGCGGGCGCCCGGGCGTTATCCGGAAGGGCTATTGCCGAATCCACCCCGCGTTTCTACAGTGGCAACGTGTCCAACCCTCCAACGCTCCTCCCATGAAATCCCTCCTGCTCACCCTCGGCCTGCTGGCCGCTGCCCCCAGTTTTGCGGCCACCTTGTCGGGCCTCGAATTGGGCTACACCACCGACCAAAACAACTTGCTTGGCGTCCGCTCGACCAGTGCCGTTCAAAACCTGACGGTGGGCCCCGGCGTCGAAGTCACGCGCCTGCTGGGCGTGGGCGGCAACATCAACGTGGACGACACCGGTTTCAGCATTTATACCGGTATCAACCTGAGTGGCCTGAAAGGCTTCCAGCTGTTCGACTTGAACAACGTCCTCAACGACATCACCGGCCTCACGCTGACCGTGGGTTCGGGCATTTCGGGTTTCACCAGCAGCTTCACCGCCAACTCCATCACCTTGGACTGGCTGAGCAACTCCACGTTGGGCGACACGATCCGCGTTGACATCACCGTGGCCAGCAACCCCGTGACGCCGCCGCCCGTCTCGGCCGTGCCCCTGCCCGGTGCGGCCACGCTGATGCTGGGCGGCCTCGGCATGCTGGCCGGCCTGCGCCGCCGTGGCCAAAAAGGGGCCCAGCCGGCACAGCCGGCGCTGGCCGCCTGACACCCACCCCAGGCCACCCCACCACGTAAAAGGCAAGCCCACGGGCTTGCCTTTTTCATGTCTGGTACGGCATGGGGGCGTGGCGCCCGTCTCAGCCTTGCGCCCGCCACAGGCGCAGCAGGCCCAAGCCGTCGCGCCAGTAGCGGCCCAGCAGCGCCGGCTCCTCTTTGATGCGCCACAGCCACTCCAGCCCCCAGCGCTGCCAGCGCAACGGCGCGCGCCGCACCGTGCCGGCCACAAAGTTCACCACCGCCCCCAGGTGGCTCACCACCGGCACCTGCAGGTGCGGCAGGTTGTGCACAATCCAGGCCTGCCCTTTCTTGGCCCCCAGGGCCACCACCAGAAAGTCGGCCCCGCTGGCGTTGATGGCTTGCAGCACCTCGGGGGTGGACATGTCCTGCACGCTGCCAAAGCCGGGCGACAGGGCGCCCACGCCCAGCATCGGCCCGCCCCGGGCGTGCTCGGCGTTCAGCACGTCGCAGGCTTGCTGCGCCACGCCCGGCGGCCCACCAAAAAAGAACACCTTCACTGCGCGGCCCAGCACGTCCTGGCCCGCCCCGTGGCGCAGGGCATCGAACACATCGGAGCCCGCCACCCGCTCGGGCAAGGGCGTGCCCTGCTTGCGCGCCAGCCACAGAATGGGCATGCCATCGGCCACGCTCAAATCGCTGGCCAGCACCGATTGCCTGAACGCCTCGTCGGTCTGCGCGGCCACCAGAAAGTTCAGGTTGGGGGTGGACAGGAACAGGCGCTGGCGGTCGCGCATGGCCAGGGCCAGGCGCCGCACGGCCTCCCCGGTGTTCACCCGGTGAAAAGGCAAACCCGCAACCGTGATGGTGGGTGGGTTCATGTGTGGTGCTCCCTGCTCGGTTTCATCGCCCCAATGGGCAGGACAACGGCAGACCTCATGTTGAAGGCAAACCACTGGCGACCCGAGGCCAAAGGGACAGCGTGACCGGGGCTGATGTGGCCGATGTGAACAACAGAGATTTCCATATTCGCCACATCAAACAAACAAGGGCTGAATGTACTTGAACATCACATAACCGGACACAACCCCAAATGAAACGAGTGCATAAGCGGTGTATGCCAGCGCAACCCCACGCGACTTGGTAAACAATGAATCCCTGTATTTCAACACCTTCTGATCCACAAGCACATAAAGTGGCACCACAAACAACACCGCAAACACCCACGAAAACACCGGATGATTGATAAAACCCAGAAAGTCGATTCGTTTGGCAAGCGCATTCACAAAGAACTCACCTATCCAATGGTTCAAATACAACGGGTACGAAATACCCCCCAACAGCTTGGCCCACATCCACGGCCGACCCTGCACTGAAAGCAACAAAACCAAGCTGGTGGCGAACAAGGATGAAATTACAAAATTGCCCCCTGGAATGAAGTTCCCCCAAAGCAAGGCGGCACATGCAACCAGTACGATTGCCCAAAAAACAAACCGGATTTTGATTTTTTCAAGATCGAATTTCTGGTAAATAATCGCAAAAAATACACCCATCGCAATGCTCGCAAAGTGCGATGAAAAATATTGCAGCAAGACAGTGACAGCCAACCAGAAACGCCAATCCTTGCCAAACCGGAAGCCAAAAATCAGAATGGGGGCCAATAAGTAAAACTGCTCTTCTACAGCAATGCTCCAGAACTGGCTTCCAGATCCACCCATGGGCATCTCACTCGATGCCGCAGGGAAAAAAGTAAACAGTTGATGCGTGAAGGTGACATCCATCAACAAATACTTGACCCAGTGAAACCCCACCCCCTCCTTCACCCACGCAACACTGTACAGCAAAAATATGGCCACGAAATACGGGGCCCATATCCGCAATGCGCGGTTATAGAAAAACCTGGGCAGATCAGACACCTCACCCCGAATCAATATTGATCCAATGAGCCAACCACTGAGCACAAAAAAAACTTTAACAGCGAGGCCGCCCGAGATAAATGCAGGCATGACCATGCCCGCATGCTCCAAAACAACCACGGAAGCCAAAACAAATCTCAACAAATCAAAGTAAGGATAATATTTCATTTCTCAAAAAATCTTGAGATGGTGAAAAGGCCAACCCGCAACCGCGATGGTGGGTGGATTCATGTCTGGTACTCCCTGCGCAGCTTCATCCGCCAGGCGGTGCAGCCGGCCAGCGTCCACAAACAACCCAGTTCCAGCCAGTGGTTCCAGGCCACGCCCAGCGCGCGGTCGCCGATGAAGCGGTCCATGTGGTGAAAAGACGCGGCCCGCAGCACCACAAACACCCCCAAGCCCATCCACGCCAGCCACACGCAACGGGTGGGCAGCGGCAGGCGCCACGCGTACAGGGCCACCACGGCGCCCCCGGTCAGGCCCAGAATGGCCATCATCGCCATGAACGCCAGCTGCACCCGCTGGCGGTCTTCGTACCAGCCTTGCTGGTGGGCCCACACACGGCCCAGCTCCGTCAGGGCGGTTTGCAAGTCCAGTTGCTTGTTCAGGCCCAGCAGCAGCAAGCTCGCAGCCAAGAAGGCATAGCCCATGGCTTCGCGCCGCTGGGGGTGTCCGTGCGCGCCCATGCCGCGCCACACCGCCGCACACAGCAGCCCGGCCAGCAAGTAAGACGCCACGGCCAACCACCCGCCCAGTGTCGGGTCACCTATGCCTGGAGACCAGGCACCGATCCAGCCCCCGGCACTCATTTGCGCTCCGTCCGCACCCACGCCCGCTGCCGGCGGAAGACAAAACCCACGTACAGCGGCACTTTGCCCAGCAGCAGCCAGGGCAGTTTCATCGCCTCGGTGGCCGACACCAGGTCACGGCCCCAGCCCCACCACGCCCGGCACAGTGCGAGCATGAACAAGACGATCAGGCAGTTCGCCAACGCCCACGGCCCCAGGTATGCGCCACCGGCCCACAGCGCCAAGGTCAGGGTGCCACACCACAGCAGCGCCAGCAGCAGGCCCAGCAAGGCCACCGGTGGCACCAACAGGTCCAGCGCCATGGCAACGGTGGGCATGTGGCCGCGCCGGATGCCCTGCCACAGCACGCGCGGCCCCAGGCTGAACAGCATGCTCAGGTGCCCGTGCTCCCAGCGCTTGCGCTGGCTCTGCTGCGCGGCGGTGGCGGTGGGGAATTCGCTGGTCACCAAAGCCTGCGGGCAAAACAGCGGGGGCGTGCCCGCCAAGGCCAGGTCGGCCCCCAGCTTCATGTCTTCCACCAGGTGGCCGTTGGCCAAGGCCATGCGTTCGGCCATGGCCCAGGGGAAGGCCATGCCCGTGCCCATCAGCTGGCAGGGCCAGCCCATGCGGTGCCAACCCAAGGGCCGAACCCAGTTTTTCACGCGCCACGCCCAAGCCGCCACCCGCTGCTTCAGCGGTGCCCCTTCGGGGGCGTTCATCAGGTACAACGCTTGCACCGGGCGGCCGTGTGTGCCGGCCAGGTGCGACAGCGTGTGCAGGCTGCCGGGTTGCACCCAGCAGTCGGCGTCCACAATCAGCAGCACCTCGGGCGGGTTCTGCGCCAGGTGGCGCACGCCAAAGTCCAGGGCATAGCCCTTGCCCCGCTCGGTGGCGTGGCTGCGTTCCACCACCTCGGCGCCTGCCGCGCGGGCCAGTGCGGCGGTGTCGTCGGTGCAGTTGTCGGCCACCACCAGCAATCGGTCGCCGGGCCGCAACTGCGGCAGCAAGCCCGCCAAGGTGGTTGCAATCACGGCCGCCTCGTTGTGCGCGGGCACCAGCACCGCCACCCGCCAGGCCCGCCCGGTGGGAGGGCCGCCGTCCAGTGGGTGTCGCCTGGGTGCCCACAACACCTGCGCACCAAACGTCAGGCTCCAAACACCCACCACCGCCAGGCTGGCATACATCAGCCACAGGAATGCGGTCAGCATGGGCTTGCGCTTTTCGTGTCGTCTTGCCCGAACAACGCCACCAACTTGGCGGCTTCGGTGTGGGCGTCGTGCCGTTGCAGCACACGCTGGTGTGCCGCCCGGCCCATGGCCTGCAAGGCCTCGGGCGGGGTGTCCAAGCAGGTTTGCATGGCCTGGGCCAGCGCCTGCACATCGCCCGCCGGGAACAACCAGCCGTGCACCCCGGGCTGCACCAGTTCTGGAATGCCCGCCACGTAGGTGGACAGCACCGGCCGGTGCAGGGCCATGGCCTCCATGATGACCACGGGCAGGCCCTCGGCAAAGCTGGGCAGCACCAAGGCACGGGCGGCCAGCAGTTCGGTGCGCACCTGCTCGGCGCCGATCCAGCCGGTGATGCGCACGTGTGGCTGCAAACCGTAACGGGCCACCAAGCGTTCGATCTCGGGGCGCATTTCGCCGTCGCCGGCCAACACCAGTTCCAACGGCTGGCCGGCGTCGCGCAGCAAGCGGGCAGCCTCCACCAACAAGAGTTGTCCCTTTTGTTCGCACAAACGGCCCACGCACACCAGGCGCGGCGCTGGCGGCACCGGCACCACCGGCACGTTGTGGAAGGCGGCATCCAGCCCGCAGTGCACCAGCTGCACTTTGGGCCACTGGGCATGGGGCAGCCAGCGCCACAGCTGGCTGCGCCCGTAGCTGCTGATGGCCACCACAAAGCGGCTGTGGGCCATTTTGCGGGCCAGGTGCAGCGCCTGGGGTTTGTCGAATTCCTCGGGTCCGTGCACGGTGAAGCTGTAACCCGGCCCACCCAAGGCGTGGGCCAGCATCACCACCTCGGCCGAGTTGGTGCCAAAGTGCGCGTGCACATGGCTCACCGGGTTCTGGCGCAGCCAGCGCAGCAGCTGGCAAGCCTCGGCCAGGTACACCAAGTGCAGGGGCCAGGGCCGGTCGGCCCCCCGACTGACCTGGAGGGCCAGTTTCAAGGCCGCACAGAACCGCCCAGGGGCCACTAAAGCGCAGGCCAGCACGGCGGGCAACAAACCCCACAAGCCCTGCCGCAACAGGTACTGCGTGCGGCCTTGCTCGGCCACATCGGCCGGGTCCACCACCGCATCGGCCCAGCCACGCACCGCGTAGCGGCTGACTTGCGCGCCCTGGGCTTCCAGCGCCAGGATTTCGCGGCGGATGAAGCTGTGGCTGACTTTGGGGTATTGGTTGATGAAATATGCAATTTTCACGATTTCACCGAATTTTTACAGCACACTCGCTCAAATCAAAACAAACATACTCATCGTCAGCAAAAAAGTACATCACCAACCTCCCTAGCGATTTAAACAGCAGAAATTTAAGTACAAGTACACGATATGAATTAAATGCAGACAAAAAAGACTCACCCAAAATTGCAAACACTCACATTCAAAATCAAGTCCACACATTCAATATTTACTCATCCAAAGAGAGATATTCTTTGACAAGATCAGATCTGTGAGCAAAAACATTGTGGTCGTTGTAATTTTTTCCACACGCGTAAGCAGCCCCAATCATATTCGCCAACAAGACGCGGTTTTTGCTCAGAAATGCCACCTTCTCCGCCAACTCATCCACATCATTCATTTTCGTCAGCACGCCAGCATCAGACCCCTCAATTAAATCAGCAGGGTATGCACTGTGGTAACCAACAATTGGCGTCGCACTGACCAGTGATTCAATCAAGTTTCTTGGAGACTCTGGCGTCTTGTGGCAAAAGACCATGATATGAGAAGTTCGCAGCAAACCCAGCAGTTCCACCCTGTTTCGAACAAATCCCACCATTCGTACCTTTTCACTCAATCCATAAGATACGATACGATTATTCATTTCTTCTATACAGGCACCATCACCCACCCAATCAGCAGTAAACTCGATGCCTTTATTATGTAGAATTCGCATGACCTCCAGCCAATCAAAAGGGCCTTTCATGGGATCCGCCCTTCCAACGTAGACGATACGCAAAACATCGCTTTTGATGGAAGAAATTTTATCTTCAAGCATCAGAAGTGGAATTCTATCCTCTTGCTTAAGGTGTATGTCATGAACAATATGAGGATTGACCGAATATTGAGAATAGTGGGAATACGTTTCAGCCCCATGAAACAAGCCAAGAGCCGATTTTTCAATGACGTTCTTTTCCAACATCTGCATTGGAATATAAGTCAACCTCGACTTTAACCGCCTCCTCCAATTCAAACCCGACTTCGATTCCGACTTTACAACTTCAGACTCCACCCTATCAGTCCATACGGCATATTTTCTTTTTTTTCTGTGCGCCAACAATGCACCAACACTCCCCCAATCACCAATCAAGCCTCCGATTGAAAAAACAAGGAACTCACTTTGATCGATATGGCGATCCATCAACCTCAATACACGGGATTGATTGGCAATGAATTTCCCCATGGCATAAGCCATAGGCACCGTCTCTATTTTTATTTTCTTAAAATCGAGACCTGCAGTATCTATCGGCACCCAAGAGGGCGGCGGACATGAATAAACAATGGGATGCATCACTGTCATCCTCTCGAAATTCGATGACCACAAACGCAAGCCGTTGCATGCCTGGTCTTCTAAGTACAAAACATCTTCCCATTTGTACAGCGGTACGGGAACGTATAAAAAAAGAGAATTTTTATTCATAGGAAAAAGCGGACTCAAGGACGAAGCGCAACAAGGTTTAATGAGGCGTGAAACACATCGTTGTGGTTCTTGAATTCCAGCCTATTTCGTGGTCAGTGATTGAAATGCCCAGAGCCTGATTGCTCGCTAGATGGTGGGGAAACGCTTGGCCGTTGTTAACCGTCAACATCTTGCTCCGTGTGCGCAGGTGCTTGAGCTTGGACTCAATGGTTTGGGTCAGCAAGTCTGCCGTCTTGCAACTCAATTTGGCCAGCACTGCAAAAGCTCTCTGGCGCTCGATCAGCGTCACGCTGGGCTTTTGGTGTGCCGCGCCATTGACGATATCGTCCACCCGGTGGCCCACCTGCTTGTGCTGCCCAATGTGGGCTGACCGCTCGCCAATGGGGTTTCGATTGAGGATCGTCCCAAGTTTGTCGTGTCCACTCGAATGGAATTTACGCTGGGCGTTGCAGCTGTGATAGGCGCACTCATGCGCCTTGCGGCAAGCCTGCCCGTACCGGTAGTCGAGCTGGCCACGGCTGCGCAACTTGTTGCTGCTGAGTTGCACGACCTGGACTTCCAGCGCCAGGATTTCACGACGGATGAAGCTATGGCTGACTTTGGGGTATTGGTTGATGAAATACGCAACCTTCACGCAAACTCCTTGGTTCGCCACCAGTTCCTGCAGCGGCGTGCCAAGGTGCTGGCATGGCGCAGCACAGGCCAACGGTCAAACCAGCGTTTGTCGTGGATGTCGGTGGCGGAACTGCGTTGAAATGCCAATTCCGGCTCGGCCATCAACGTGGTCAGCTCGGGGTGGTCTTTTCTGAACCAGGAATAAGCGCCGTCCACGTGCATGGGCCCGCCCTCTTCCGAACCCGGGGGGCGTTGGAGCATGGCGTCGAAATACGCCGCCACCACCGGAACCACCTTGGCACGCAATGCAATGCAATGCGACCCCATCAGCCCAGACGACGCCTGCACCGACTGCAAACCGGGCACGGCGGTCTGTGCCTCAAAACGGTTCAGCGCACCGCCGTAAAACAAGGCCCAATCCAAGCTTTGCAAGGCAGACGACAGGCGGGGCAGCAATTCATCAACCTCTTTGCTGAAGTCGCAATCGTCCTCCAGGATCAGAATGTTGCCCATGCCTCGGGCTTGCGCCATGCGCATTGCGCCCAGATGACTCATGAAGCAACCGCGCGCCCCAATCGATGGAAAGCCGCCCGGTGCGTCGGGTCGCACCGCCGGAAACAACACCACCCGTTCGTGTGTCAGTGACAAGCCCACACGCCGCAATTGCTGGTCGATCTCCCGCCGGCGGTCTGCGCGGGCAGGCAAATTGATCACAAAAATGCCGTCAAACAGTTCAAACCACACGCCTCACCTCACTTGTATTCGATCAAACGGCTGCGTTTGCGCCACAGACGCCCCCAGGCAAACTGCAACACACCCCAGGCCTCGGGGAACTTGCCCAGCACCAAAAAAAACCCACGCAGCCCTCCACCGGGCATGCGGGCCAAACGCAGCACTTGCAAGGGGTACACGGCAGCCAGCCCCCACCACCCGGGCGACAGGCACACCGCCGCCCCCACCACCAGCAGTGGCAGCACCAGCCCCCACACAGCGGCACGCCGGGTCTCTTTCACCCAATGTCTTTCTGGGGCCGCGCCGTGCAGCCAAGCGCCTTCGGCAAAGGCATGACCGCCCCGCACGGTGCGCCGCCACCACTGGCCAAACCGCGTCATGGCGGCGTCGTGCAGCGTCATGTCCGCGCCCAGCCGGTGTATGCGCCAACCGGCCTGGCGCAGTCGCACACACAACTCCGGTTCCTCGCCGGCAATCAGGTCGTCGCGGTAACCCCCCACCTGCTTCAGGGCGCTGACGCGCATCAGCACATCGCCACCGCACGCCAGGGCATCGCCCACGGGCGTGTCCCACTCCCAATCGCACAGGCGGTTGTAAATGGAACGCTCGGGAAATTTCTCGCGCCGGCGCCCGCACACCGCCGCGTGTTCGGGGTGCGTGTTCATAAACGTCTGGGCCTGGTCCAGCCAGCCGGGGGCCACCGCGCAGTCACCGTCCACAAACTGTATGAATTGCAAGTCGGGGGCCAGGGCCAACAATGCACGCCAGCCTTCGTTGCGCGCACGCGCGGCGGTGAAAGGCACGGTCATGTCCAGGTTCACCACATGCACCCCCATGGCCTGGGCCATGGCCACCGAACCGTCGGTGGAACCCGAGTCCACGTACACCACGCAAGGCACGGTGTCCCGCACGGATGCAAGGCACGCCCTCAAGCGCTCGCCCTCGTTGCGCCCAATGGCGACCAAACCCAGCTTGCTCGATTTGGCGTGGATCATGTGCCGCTCCCCAGCACCACAGCGGGTACGCCCACGGCCACGCCGTGCGCGGGCACGTCGGTCAACACCACCGCGTTGGCGCCTATGGTGGCGTGTTCGCCCACCGACACCGCGCCCAGCAGCTTGGCGCCCGCACCAATGTCCACATGGCCCTTCAGCACCGGCACCCCTCCGTCGCCACGCATGCCCAAAGTCACTTGCTGAAAAATCAGGCAATTGGGGCCAATTTGCGCGGCGGGGTGTATCACCACCCCGTTGGGGTGGGGCAAGAGCAAGCCACCCCCAATCTGACAGTTCAAGGGAATGTCGGCCCCGCTCACGGCGCTCCAGAACCGGTGGCGCAACACGGCCCAACGTTTCAGTACAGGTGACCAAGGGCGGCGGCTGCTGCGGTGGCGCTGGTAGTCCCGAATGCAGGCCAACAGACTTTTGCCCGGGTTCCATTCACCTGGGCGTTTGTGTTCACGGCTCCAATCGGGCACCACGCTGCTCACTGGGGGGCTCATGCCTTGGCCTTTCGGAGCTTGATAACTGCAGGCACGCCATAGGCCACATGGTTGTCGGGCACGTCGCACAACACCACCGCGTTGGCGCCTATCGCCACGTTGTTGCCAATGCGTATGTTGCCCAGCAACTTGGCGCCGGCGCCTATGTCCACGTTGTCGCCTATGTGTGGGGCACAGGGTTCGTCCACCCGGCGCAGGCCCACCACCACGCCGTTGCGTATGCGGCAGTTGTCGCCAAAACGGGCATAGCCGCTGATGACAATGCCGCCAAAATGGTCGATGACAAAGTTTTTGCCCAGCTTCACCTCACAGGGCAGTTCGATGCCTGTGACGATTTGCACCAGCTTGAACAACACCTTGTACAGCAGTGAACACAGCTTGCGCAGCAGCGCCGGACGCACGCCGTAGCGCCATTGGCCAAAGCGGTACACCAGCAGGGCCCAAAAACCCTGGGCGCCCCAGTGGCCACCGTGTGCGGCCAAATCGGCCCGAATGTTCTGGAACATGTCAGCGGGTGGGCTGGGTGGCCCAACGGGTGTGCCGGCACAGGCGCCAGGTCTGGCGCCAATGCTGGCCATGAAAGGCGGCGGCACGCCAGCCGCGGCCTTTGAGCAGGTCTTTCACCCCCAGGTAGAGGTCACCCACGGCGGTCAGGCACAGATGCCCCAGCAAACCCGCCCGGCCCAAGTGCTTGCGGAAGTACAGCAACTCGCTTTCAATTTGCAATACCGAAATTTGCCGGCCGCTGTCTGACAAGGCGCCGGCGGTTTTGGCGCTTTCGCCACCGATGTGCACCACCGTGGTGTCGGGGCAATACACCACCTGCCAGCCCGCCGCTTTGACGCGCTTGCAGTGGTCCACCTCTTCGTAATACAGAAAATAGCGGGGGTCGAACAGGCCCACCTGGTCCAACACCTCGCGGCGCACCAGGTAATAGCAGCCGGGCACCCAGTCGCATTCGCGCACACGGGCATGGTCCCAGTCCATGTCGTCCACCATGCGGGTTTTGGGCAACCAACGTGCCAGCCCGGTTCGCGCCAAAAACACATTCCACGGCGTGGGAAAGTACCGGCAACTGGGCTGCAGCACGCCGTCACGCCCCACCAGCTTCACGCCCAGCACGCCACAGCGCGGGTGGGCCTGCATGTAAGCCAGGGTGCGCTGCAAGGTGTCGGGCGCCACAAAGGCATCGGTGTTCAGCAGCAACACGTAGTCGCCCTGCACGTGCTTGAGCAATTGGTTGTTGGCGCGGCCAAAACCCACGTTTTCGGCATTGACCTCCAGCCCCGCGTGAGGGAACTGTGCACGCAACACCGCCACCGAATCGTCACGCGAGGCGTTGTCCACCACCCAGTACCGCAGTTGCAAGCCATGCGCAGCCTGGTCACAGGCGGCAAACATGGGCTGCAACAAATTTGCAGTGTTGTAATTCACAACAAAAATATCGAGCTGCATCAGCATACAACCGCTTGGCTGGGCTTGCCTTGAATTTCTCCCTTGCGTGACCTCTCACAAGCGTGATAAAGCGCCTTTTCAAATTTCTGACACGAAACCTCCCAAGTGGAATGGGCAACGGTAGCAAAAGCGTTGGCAGACATGAATCGCCATGATTGATCATCCAAGTTCAGCACTCTTGCAACAGCCTCAACAGCTGCGTCCACGTCATCTATGTTCACGAGATACCCGTTAACACCATCTTCTATACCCTCTATCGGCCAACCTGTACGGGTAGAAACCACAGGCGTCCGGCAAGCCATGGCCTCCATGGCCATTAGATTGAATCCTTCGGTACGACTGGTCGTTAACCAGACATCGCAGGTTGCATACAACTGCCGTAAGTTTTCTTGTGGCGGGGCCATATGAAAATCCGCAAAATCTGGCAAGGAGTGGATACCACCGGGTGGTTTACTTCCAAAGACTACCACTTTCAATTCTGGATAACGCACCCCGAGAAGCCTAACAACAGACAACGCAATATCCGTACCTTTGAACGATGCTTCGTGATAAAGGAAACCCACTGTAGGTTGCCTTTGCTTGCCACGGACAGCTGCGTGAAAAAGGCTGTGATCTACGGCATTAGATACCAGATCAACACCGGCATCACCGTATTGATTCGCCATGACATCTGCAAGCCATTGCGCAATGACAATTTTATGGAAAGGCAGTCTGTAGGTAGCTTCGCACCGCAAGCGCGGCAAATAATCAAAAACTTCATGCCCTTGTACGAAGTACGCTCTAGCCCCCCGATCATCTGGCAAATGGTACGCCCACTCCGCAGTTTCCCACCATGTGCTGATCAAGACATCCCCAGGTGGCACATCTGCAGGCCCAGGTATTCGGCCAGCTGGCACCACCTTGTGCTCCAAACCCAACCCATCCAAGTAGGATGTGGGCACGGGTTGGTGCTTGATCCAGCCCTTACCTTTAAGAATATTTTTTAACTGTTGCCGCCATGTAGGCGCCTTGGCGGCCTGCGATACCAGCGTCACATGGTGACCGCGATCAGCCAGCCAGCGTGCGTATATGGCCGCCACACGAATACCGCCCGACCAACCGACGACGGGCAAAAGGAAGGTGATCCTCATGGCATGGGACTCCGCACTAATGATCGAATCAGACATTTGACACTCAGGCGAAAGAGGGAACTCCATGCCCGGAATTCCAAGGGATACCGTCGAACTGCAGCCAGACCGTCAACAAAAGCGTTCCAATATCGGCCTTGTGCGAAATGCTGCCAAGCGCTGCCTTGCAGCAAACCCAAAATGTGTTGACTGGCGTTGTGTGGCGCAGCCTCTTTGGCCTGGGGTGGCGCTGGGGGATTACCGCGTTGCAAATCGTCCCCGCCTGTTTCTGCGCGTTGTTTTGCAAAGCGCTGGGCCACTTGGTCGAAAAAAACGCGTCTAGGAGAAGGTTGGGTGTGCGTGATGGACGCACCATGGATGCGATACAAAAGGAAATTCTGTGACACAAATGCGATGGGCCCCAACTCGGCCAGACGGAACGCAAAATCCAGGTCTTCGGCCGTCTGGAAGTAAGAACGAAAACCCTTGACCGCCAGGCATGCGTGTCGGCGCATGGCAAACGTACAGAGATGCGTTCGCATGGTTCCTGCGCACAACTCATCTGTAATCAGCACATGCGAGGTTGACACAGCGTCGTCAAAGGGCTGCGCCAACACGCGGTCCGTTGTATCGATCATTTGAAAAGCACCGCACACCGCGATCCAATCCGGATGGTCCGCCAGCAGTTCAACCTGCCGGGCAATGCGCCCGGCAGGGTAAAGATCGTCTGCATCGCAACGCATGATCACATCCCCACGGGCGGCATCCAGACCTGCATTCATGCAGGCAGCAATGCCCTGCTGGGGCCCAGGCACCACGCGCAAACGTGAGTCCCCCAGGCTGTGAAGAATTTCAACACCGTTGTCGGTGGAACCGTCGTCCACCACCACCAACTCCAAGGGCACCGAACGCTCTTGCAACACCGAAGCCGCCGCAGCCCTCACATAAAGGGCGGCATTGCGCATGGGCATGATCACTGTCACCAACACGGGTCAGGCCTTACTCAGCATTCTTTGCCATATTGACTTGAGCAGGAGTACCGTGGCCGGGCGGGAAAACGGCGCAACACGCCAAGCCCGCCATCCGTAGGCGATGGCCGTGGAATACTCATGGCTGGCCATGGCCCACCAGCCGAACTTGAGGTCGTTTTCCCACTGTGCTTGTTGTGTGCCGTCGGGGCGCCAGGCTTCGCTGGCTTCAAAGGTCTTGTCCGCCAAACCCCGGCGCTCACACGCTTCGTCACAGCATTTCCGGGCCGCCTCGCGTTGGCGGCCATCTTTGGCAGCTTGGCCACTGATGGAACCGCTGTGCATCCGATACCGCAGCAACACTTTTGGCAAATTTGCAAGCTGACCCAATTCACCCAGCCGGAGCCAAAGGTCCAAATCTTCTGTGGGGTACATGCTGGCCCGGTAACCACCGCTGGCAACAAGCGCGTCCTTGCGCATCGTGGCTGCAGGATGACAGATGGTCGTGTGACCTTTCAGGGCTTCGCGCTGAATCGTTTCGTTGTCGGGATATTGTGGCCAAACAACCAACTTTCGTCCCAATTCATCCATCAATTCAACCGCACTGCCCACGCAAACGCATTGTGGGTTCGAGTCGAGGTAGGCCACCTGCAAACCCAATCGGTCGGGCAGTGCGATGTCGTCGGCGTCCATTCGGGCGATGTAACGCCCCTGGGCCAAACCAATGGCCTCGTTGAGCGTGGCCACCAAACCTTGGTTAGCACGGCTCACCACACGCACGCGCGGATCTTGTGCGGCATAGGCTTGCAGCACTGCCAGACTCTGGTCGGTGGAACCATCGTCGATGACCAACAGCTCGAAATCGGTGTAGCGCTGCGCCAGTATGCTGTCCAAAGCCAACGGCAAATACAACCCCCCGTTGTACACCGGGAGGACCACACTCACCGTTGGTGTCGACGGTCGAAAATCGATCACGGAATGCTCCAAGTCATGTACACGTACGCCGCCAAAGCGCCAGCCAGCAGAAATCCCAGGACATCCGACCAAAGATCAAACAAACCGCGTTTGGCGTGAACCCAGGCCGCGACAGGATAAAAACAAACACTCACCAAGGGGCCGCTGATCACCACGCCCCAGGGGCCCCAATAAAAACCGCCCACCGCAATGCCAACCGCACGCAAGAGTCCTTGCCCCAACTGCAAATAGGTGGCCAAGCGGGGTTGACCCAGGGCCTCCAGCAAACCGCTGTAAGTGGCCGACAACATGGACACCACCAAGCCAGTGGCGGTGATCTGCACGATTTGTGCGGCCACAGCGTAGCGGTCGTCGTACAACCAACCCACCAACCACTCACCCAGCACGACCAGCACCACACTGCTGCTCCACCCCAGCACCAGCTGGATGCGACGGCTTTTGCGTACCCGATGCGGCAGCAACTCGGGTTGCAACCGCAAGGTTTCGGTGTAGGCTGGGAAAAGCACCTGAGCCGACAGTTTTTGGATGGCATTCCACGCCATCAGCGTGAGCGCGGAAGCTATGCTCAACTGACCCAAAAAAGGCAAATCGAGCCATTTGGCCCGCAACAGGTTCAAGCCCTCGCCCGATAGATAGGTCACCCCGGAACTCAGCATCACCCAAACGCTGAAACCACGAATCTCGCGCAAGGTGCCAGGGTCCCATGCCAGTCGGTTGGTCGGCCCCTTGAGTAAAAGGTGGCTGAACACAGCGTAGAAGACCGCGTAACCCATATTGCCCAGCAACAGGGCCCAAGGTGACTGCAAGTAGAGTGCCAACGCCACAGCGATGACAAACTGCAAGACCTGCGACAGCATCTCAATACCCACCAACCGCCCGGCCTGCATGTGGCGCATGGCGTGGTCGACTTTGGTCGATTTGAAAGAACCCAGGAAGGCGATCAAGCCGATGGTGGCCAACATGGGCACCATGTCTTCGTTGGCATACCAACCCGCCACGGGCAGTGCCAGCGCGAGCGCAACCACGGCGACCACTGCGCCCTTGATGATTTGCAAGGTCCAGATGGTGTTCAAAAAGGCCGTCTCGTCACCGCGGTGGCTGCGCATCACGCTCATGCTCAAGCCCACATCGGTCAACATCACAACCCCGACAAGCACGGCCTGCAGGATCGCCATGGTGCCGAACGCTTCCGGGAAAAGCAGACGCGCCAACACCAAGTTAGACAGCAAACGCAGCAACTGCCCACCTGCGTAACCGGCCAGGGTGACGCTGCCTGCGGACTTCACCCGCTCGCTTAGCGATTTCGGCTCACGCAGCGTCGCCATGTTTCAAAAATCATCCCTGTATCATCGTTTTAGGGAGCACCGCTACAAAAAATTCGTGCTCAGTCGCTCTCAAAACAATCATTTTAGTGACCCATGCACCGCGATTCCCCCCTGCAGAGCCGTTTGACCCAACACCTGCAAGCGCTGAAACAACAAGCCACGGCAACCCTCAACCGGATCATCCCCCAAGGCCTTCCCTGCGCACTACTGGACTTTCCGCATTACAGCAATGTGGGAGATAGCGCCATTTGGTTAGGTGAAATGGACTATTGCCGCAGCACAGGGAAACGCTTGCGTTACGTGGCCAGCATGACCAGCTACGCCGAGCCAGTGCTGCGGCGGGCCATGCCCCACGGGGTGGTGCTGCTGCAAGGCGGGGGTAACTTTGGCAGTTTGTGGAAAGCGCACCAAGACCATCGTCTGGAGGTGCTGCACCGTTTGCGCGACTACAAAGTGGTGCAGTTGCCGCAAAGCCTGTTCTTTGGGGACGACACGGCCTGTTTTGCCCAGGCAGCACAGGCCATCCAGCAGCACCCGGACTTTACCTTGGTGGTACGCGACCAAGCCAGCTTGGAACTGGGCAATCAACTGGGTGCCCGCACCGTGCTGTGCCCCGACTCCGCGGTATTTTTGGCGGGGCGGCTGCAGCCCCAGGCGCCGCAGTTCGACTGTTTTGCCCTCACCCGCACCGACAAGGAAAGCACCGGACGTGATTGGCCGCAGCCACCCACCGACCTCACCACCGCACACGGCGACTGGCTGGACGAGCCGGATCATTGGATAGCGCCTTGGCTGAAGCGATTGCAGCAACGCGCACATGGACGTTTTGGGCATTTGTACGCCTTTCAACAAGCATTGCTGGCCGCATTCAATACCGTGGCCAACGCGCGCTTGCAAAGGGGCGTTGAGCAACTGTCGCAGGGGCGCGTGGTGGTAACCGATCGCCTGCATGCGCACCTTCTGTCCACCTTGCTGCACATTCCCAATGTGGTGCTGGACAACCACTACGGCAAGATCCACGGTTACATGGAAAGTTGGGACGACGGCATCAACAGAACGTGTCACAACGTCGAGGAAGTTTGGTCACACGCTATCGCCATCTTGCAATCGAAAGCTCCAGGCAAGTCCGGTACCTACAAATAATACACATTACTCCAAATCCCCAAGACATTTTCAATGTTAAACATTCATCCAAAATTTAGATGAATGAAACCTTAGGCCTTCAGGAAAACTCCGCATCAAAGATTATAAAAGCCAACCCCAACATGATCAGATTGCAGTTCACGCGGGGGGCGATCTGATTAATGAAATTAGTACGCTGTAATACATAAAATCATCTCCAAATACATTATGAGTGAACATGCCTGAACACCTCCGTGCTCTCATACCAGTGCTGGTCCTATCAGGGCTGAGTTTTTGGCTGATGCGGCCTGCGGTTAACAGATTGGTGGGGGCAGTCACATTCCGGCTGTGGCGGAACCTGTGGCTGGGCTTGACGCTGGTGGCTTTTGTGTCGCACAGCTTCTGGGTGTTTGCGCTGGTGGTGGCGCTGGTGCTGGCCCTCAAACGCCCGCCTTTGGGGCAGGTGGTGGGTGTGTGGTTTCTTCTGATGTTTGTGGTGCCTGCGGCCAGTGTGAACATTCCGGGTTTTGGGTTGATCAATTACCTGTTCGCACTGAACCATTTGCGGCTGCTGTCGTTGGTGCTGCTGCTGCCGGCGGCCTGGGTGCTGCTGCAGCAACGCGGCAACATGCGCCTGGGCAGCACCTGGCCCGACAAATTATTGCTGGCCTACCTGTGCATGGCGGCCGTGCTGCAGCTGCGCGAGGCCAACATCACCAGCACACTGCGCGGTTGCTTGTATTTGTTCACCGACGTGTTTTTGCCCTACTACGTGGCCAGCCGCAGCCTGCGCAGTCTGGACGACTTTAGGCACGCATTGACAGGTTTTTTGGTGGCGGCGCTGCTGTTGGGCGTGTTGGCCATGTTTGAAACCTTGCGGCACTGGAATTTATACAGTGCTCTGGTCGGTGCCCTGGGCCTTCAATCTGGCTTTGGTGGCTACCTGGCAAGGGATGGCATGCAACGTGCCGCTGCCAGCGCGGGCCAACCCATACCACTGGGCATGGTGATGGCTGTGTCCATGGGCTTCTTTTTGTACCTGCGCCAACAAGTCACCCCACGGCAACGCCTGTTGGGTTGGCTGGTGCTGGCGGGTGGGCTGGCCGCCAGCCTGTCGCGCGGGCCCTGGGTGGGAGCCGTTTTCACCGTGGTGGTGTTTTTGGCTTTGGGGCCCAAGCCCGTCAAGCAACTGTTGGGCGTGGCCTTGCTGGGGGCCTTAGCGCTGCCGGCGCTGGCGCTGTTTCCTGCCGGCCAAAAGGTGCTGAACCTGCTGCCATTCATAGGCCAGGTGGATGAGTCAAACGTGACCTACCGGCAACGCCTGCTGGACAACGCCTGGCTGGTGATTGAGCGCCACCCCTGGTTTGGCTCGGTGGACTACCTGCAAACGCCCGAGATGCTGAGCATGGTGCAGGGCCAAGGAATTATTGACATTGTGAACACCTACATAGGCGTGGCGCTGGACCACGGCCTGGTGGGCCTGGGCCTCTTCGGCTGTTTTTTTTCTATGGCAGGGCTGAGCGTGTTCAAAAGCTTGCGCCAGGCGAAAGAACCGGAACCACGCTTGTTGGGCAGGGCACTGCTGGCCACGTTGGCTGGGTTACTGCTGACGATTTTTACCGTGAGCAGCATCACCATCATTCCCTGGATGTACTGGACGCTGGCCGGTGTGTGCGTGGCCTATGCCAACAGGCCCAAACCACCCTTAAAAACGCAGGAGGAAACGTATGCCCGGGAAGCATAAAACCAAGGTTGGGCTGTGGCTGGCCTGCCTGTTGGCAGCGGCAGCTGCCCACGCGCAGGCCCCCCAACAAGTGACGGTACACGAACAACTGGGCATGCCCACGGTGCAGGCGGCCGGCGCCACGGTGGTGGCCACGGAAATGGCCATGTGGGGCCCCCACTGGAAATGGGCGGGCATGCAAGCCCAAACGCTGCCGCAAGGCAACCACACCTACCACACGCTGGGCCAGGTGCGCGACCTGGGCCTGAACTGGGCCAGCGCGGTGGCGCCTGCGGGGCCCAACAGCCTGCGCATGCTCATCAACCTGCAGGCGCAGGCCGATGTGCCGGGCGCCGTGGGCGGCGGCATGGTGTTCAAGTTCGACCTGGCCAACTGGGGCGCCACCATGGGCAACCCGGTGTTGCTGCCTGGCAATGCCGGCTGGCAGTGGGGCAAGCCAGGGGGGCGCCAGTTCACCCTGCGGGCCGAGCCGGCCCTGGCCGCGGTGTACTTTGAACGCAACAACCCGGCCGAGGTGCGCGCCTTTTTTTACAAGGGCCACATTGCGGCGGGGGAACGGCGCCACACCCTGACGTTCAGCTGGACAGGGCCCGAGGTGACGCTGCAACCCACCCGGACCGAACGGCTGGGCGGCCCGCCGCTGGCCAGTTGGCCCAAACACGCCGTGGAGCCGGGCACCGCCCCCATAGACCTGGGGTTTTTGAACCAGGCCGACAAACCCGCCGGCCAGCGCGGGCCGGTGCGCGTGCACGGCGATGCGCTGGTGTGGGCCGATGGCACACCCGCCCGTTTTTGGGGCACCAACATCACAGCGTTTGCCCTGTTCAACACCCCCCGCGAATTGGTGCGGCAGCAAGCCCGCCGCCTGGCGGCCCTGGGTTACAACCTGGTGCGCCTGCACCACCACGACTCCCACTGGGTGAACCCCAACGTGTTTGGCCGCCGTGAAGGTGCCACCCACACCCAGACATTGAATGGTGAAGCATTAGACCGTTTGGACCACTGGGTGAAGGCGCTGAAGGACGAGGGCATTTACGTTTGGTTGGACCTGCACGTGCAGCGTGCGCTACTGGCCGGTGACAACATCTATGGGTTTGACGAAATACGCAAAGGCAAGGACCAGGCCGACCTGAAGGGCTACAACTATGTGAACCCGACCATGCAGCGGGCCATGCAGCGCTTTGCCGAACAGTACCTGGCCCGCGTGAACACACACACCGGCTTGCCTTACAACCGGGAAGCGGCTGTGTTGGGGCTGCAAATCACCAACGAAAACGACATCACCCACCACTTTGGCAACGCCCTGCTGCCCGACAAGGGGGTGCCGCTGCACTCGCGCATCTTCACCAACGAAGCGCACGCATTTGCACGCCAGCACAAGTTGCCGACAGACCGTGTGATGCGCACATGGGAACACGGCCTCAGCAAGTTGTTTTTGAACGACCTGGAGCAGCGCTTCAACACCCAGATGCTGGACCACCTGCGTGGCCTAGGGCTGAACCAGCCCGTGTCCACCACCAGCACTTGGGGGGCCAACCCCATCAGCAGCCTGCCAGCGCTGACCACCGGCGACCTGATAGACGTGCACAGCTACGGGGGCGCGGGTCAGTTGGAAAAAAACCCCCTGTTGGCCGCCAATGCGGTGCATTGGATGGGAGCGGGGCAGGTGGTGGGCAAGCCATTGACCGTGAGCGAATGGAACGCGGAGCCTTTCCCGCTGCCCGACCGGCACGCCCTGCCCCTGTACGTGGCGGCCAAGGCCAGCCACCAGGGCTGGGACGCCCTGATGCACTACGCCTACAGCCAGGAGCCCTTCAGGGGCACGGGCAGCCCCAGCAACTGGCACGGCTGGAACGACCCTTCGCTGCTGCCCATGCTGAGCGCTGCGGCCCTGCTGTACCGCGAACAGCACGTGAAGCCGGCCACCACCACCTACGTGTTTGACCCCGGTGCCGAGGTGTTTTTCAACCAGGCCATTTCGGCGGGCAACGCACCGGCCCTGCGCACCGCCATGGAAAAAGGCCGCCTGCTGGTGGCCATACCGGCCACGCCGCAGTTGCCCTGGCTGCAGCGGACCGAACCGCCCGCCGGTGCCACCGTGCTGCGTGACCCGGCCCAGAGTGTGCTGCCACCCAACGCCACCGGCGCCACGACCGACACGGGTGAACTGACCCGCGACTGGGCCCAGGGCACCTACACCATCAACACGCCCAAAACGCGTGCGGCACTGGGCTGGATCGGCGGCAAGGCGGTCAACCTGCCCGATGTGACCCTGAACCTGGTGACGAAAAACGCGTCGGTGGCGGTGCAAAGCCTGACCGACCAACCCGTGGGCCAAAGCCGCCACCTGCTGGTGAGCATAGGCACCCGCAGCCAGCCGCAACCGGGCAACAAGACACCGTTTGTGGTGGAGCCGCTGCAGGGCACGATCCAGATCAAGGCGCCGCCGGGCTTGACGGCCCACCGCAACGGCCCGATGAACCGCATCGTGCCTTGGGACGCCGGGGCCGTGCAATACGCCAACGGCGCCTACACCCTGCAACTCGACGGCAAGCAGTCGGTGCAGTGGGTGGAGCTGAAATGAAGAATCAGTAGTAGCCCTTGCGCACCGGGGTTTCGTCTTTGTTGAGCACCACGCCCAGCAAATTCGCCCCACCCAGGTGGCGCATGGCTTCTTCGATTGCCTTCTGGGTGGACATGCCGCTGCCCACGATCATCAGCACGCAGTCGATGCGCGGCAGCACGGCGATCACGTCGTCGGCCGCGAGGATGGGGGGCAGGTCAAAAATGACGATGCGGTCGGCGTAGCGGTCGCGCAAGTCGCCAATGATGTGGCCGACCTTGCGCGAGGACAGCACCTCGGACGACTTGGGCACGGGCCTGGCCGTGGGCAGCACCACCAGGCGGGGCAGCCCGGGGTTGACCAGGGCCTGCGACACGTCGGCGGCGCCCGACAGCACGTCGTTGAGCGAGGTGTCGCGCTTCAGGCCCAGGTAGTTGGCCACCTGGGGGCGGCGCAGGTCGAAGTCCACCAGCATGGCGGTGCGCTGCGACTGGTGGGCGATGCTGACGGCCAGGTTGATGGCCACCACCGACTTGCCGGACTCCATGCTGGGCGAGGTGATGGCCAGGGTGCGCCAGCCGTTTTCGTCCATTTTGCGCAGCACCTGGGTGCGCAGCAGGTCGAACGCCCAGTTGGCCGGGTGGTGCTTGTTGAAGGCCACCACGCGGTGGCGCTCCAGGTGGGCGGCGTCGAGCTGCACCACGTCGGTCTGGGTGTACTGGACCTCGATGTGTTCGTCGTTGGCCACGTGGGCCACGCTGGGGACCGTGGGCCAGGCCTTGATCGGGGCCACCGGGGCCGACCCCGGCCCTTGCGACTTGGCTTTTTCGATGGCGAGTTTGATGCGTTCCATGGCGTTGTGCGGGGATCAGCCCAGACGGTCAAAGATTTTGATGACGACGATGTCGAGCGGCATGTACAAGAAATGCACCACGGCCACGCCCACCAGCACCACCGCCCCAGCACCCGCCCCCAGCTGCAGCAGCAGGCGCCGGTTGTGCGCGGCTTCGGCCGAGTGGGTGATGTAGGGCACAGTGACCATCGGGCGCAACCCGGTGATGGCGGTGACGGCTTCGACCCCACGCACGCGGCCGTGCAGGGTTTCGAGCAAGGCGACCACGCCGCCGGCAGCGGCCAGGGCCAGGAAGAAGCCGAGGGCGATCATCTTGCGGCGGTCGGGCTTGATGGGGCGGTCCGGCGTCAGCGGCGGCTCCAGCAAGCTGAAGCGTTCGGCCTTCTGGTCGCCTTCCAGGTTTTCGGCAACCTGCGCCGTCATCTGCTTGGCGCGGATTTCGTCGTACTTCTTCTGGGCGGTTTGCTGGTCGCGCATCAGCGTGGCCAGGCCGCGCTCCACCTGGGGTGCGCGCAGCATTTGCCCTTCCAGTTGGGCGATGCGGCCGCGCAGAGAGGCCTGCTGGCTAGAGAGCAACGCGGCCTGCGAGCGCACCGATTGGATGCGCGATTCCAGCCGCGCCACCGCCAGGTCCGCCGGTGAGTTGATGGCGCCACTGCCCCCTGCCGACGGGGTGGACTGGGCGTCGGCGCGCACGGCCTGCTCCAGGCCCTGGATTTTGCGCTTGAGGGCGCGCACGTCGGGGTGGTTGTCGGTGTAGGTGGCGGCGATGCGGGCCAGCTCGGCCTGGGCGCGCTCCAGCTCCAGCTTGGGCGGGAGTGCCGCGCCGGGCACACCCGCCGACACGCCCACGCCAGCGCGGACGCTGGACAGCTCGATCTCCAGCGAGCGAAGCTCTTCCTGCGCCGCGCGCTGGTCGCGCTCGGCGTTGCGCAGCTCGGCCTCCAGCCGCTGGATGCCGGTCATGCTCAGGGCGAGGTTGTCGGGCAAGGCGCCGCCGTGTTCCAGCTTGTAGCTTGCGATCTGGCCTTCCAGCGTTTCCAATTCGGTGCGCAGCTTGTCGGCTTCCTGGGTCAGGAATTCGGTGGTCTGGGTGGCGCGCTCGGTGCGGACCTTGACGTTTTCGTCCAGAAACAGGGTGACCAGTTCGTTGGCGACGCGTTGGGCCACCTCCGGGCGGCGGTGCTCGTAGGACACGCGAAACGCGATGGTGGCGCGCTGCCGCGCCTGCACGTTGGCGTTGACCAGTTCCACCCGGATGCGGTCGCGCATGTCGTCCACCGCCTCGGACGGGGTGAAGGTGCTGCGCGCGTCTTCATACAGCCGGTACTTGTTGGCGATGCGCAGCAGGTTTTCGCGCGTCATCACCCGCTGCTTGATGATTTCGATGCGCTCGTCGGCAAAACTGGTGACGGTGGCCTGCACCAGGTCGTTGGGAATCTGCTGCGATTCCACCATGATGGTGCCGGTGGACTGGTACACCGGCGGGATGAGCAGGGCTACCGCGACCGCCACGGCAAAGACCCCGCCGAACGTGGCCACGATCAGCAGAGCCCGCCGCTTGAGGATGGCGAGGTAGTCGTGCAGGTTGAGTTGGTAGTCGGCCGACATGCTGGGGAGGGTGTTCAAAAATCGGGGTGGGTGTAGGTCAGCGTGGCGCTAACCACATGGCCATTGGCCTGTACAGCGGCGCGACGGGAGGTTTTGTGTTGCACGCTGACACCGGCGCGCCAGAAGGGGCTGAGCTCGGTGTCCACACCCAAGGCCACCGTGCTGCCCGAGGTGGCGGCCGCGCCGCTGGCCGCGCTGCGGGTGTGCGACACGCTGAAGGTGCCCCGGGTGCGGTCGCTGACGGCGTAGGTCCACTGCGCGCGCAGGCTGTTGCTGGGGGCAAAGCCCGTGAGCGCCGCGCTGGTGACCACGCTGCGGGACAGGTTGAGCGTGGTGTCGAGCCGCTGACCTTTGTGGGCCAGTTGCAGGCCGCCTTGCCAGGTGGAGTCGCGGTTGGCCCCGGCCACGCGGACCAGCCCGCCCTGCACCTGCCACTGCAGGTTGGGGGTGAGGTTGGCGGCATAACCCGCCATGAAGCCCCATTGCCTGGACGCCGCCGCACTGGGCAGCAGCGGGCTGTCGCCGGGGGTGTAGCGGCCGGCGTTCAGCGTCAGGCTGAGGGTTTCCTGCTCCGACAACGCCAGCGACCAGGCGGCGTTGCCCGAGAGAACGCGGTAAGGCAAGAGGGCCTGGGTGTCGTAGTCCACCCACTGGTGGTTGACGCTGGCGCTGAGCGACTGGCGCTCGGCCACCGCCTGCCGCCACGACAGCCCCAGACCCTGGGTGGTTTGGGTGCGGTCGGCGGTGACGAAGCCGAATTCTTCAAATTCGGTGGCCCGGGTGGAGGCCTGGACGTACGAGGCGTTCAACCCCAGGCTGCTGGTGGCGCTGGCCTGCTGCCAGGCGAAGCGCAGCGACGGGTCGTTGCGGTCGGCGCTGAGGGCGGCGTTGTCGCTGCGCTCGATTTGGCCGGCGGCCACCAGGGACCATTCGGTCGCCCCGGCTTGACTGGACAGCGTGTACTGCGGGTTGGCCCGCCAGCGCTGCACGCCAGCACCGCCCGCCACCAGGGCGGGATTGGAGTCGAATTCCAACCCGGTTGTCACGGAAAACGCGTGTTGCAAAGGGGCGGCGGCCTGCGCCAGCCCCGCAAAGGCACACAGCACCACCCCCCCGGCCAGCGACGGGCTCACAAGCAAAAGCGCGCGCATGGCTTAGGGCACCAAAACGGTGTCGCCGGCCCGCAGGACGACGTTGGTGGACAGCTGCGAGCCTTCGATGAGGTCGTTGTAGCGCACGGGCAGCAGTTCCGGCCCTTGGGGGGAGGCACGCAACACGCGCACCGCATTGCCTTGTGCAAAGCGGTCGAGCCCACCGGCCTGGCTGAGCACCTGCAGCACCGTGGTGTTGGGCGAGGTGAGCAGGACCGGGCCCGGCTTGGCCACTTTGCCCAGCACATAGACGCGGCTGCCTTCGATGCCGGTGACGACGACGCTGACCACCGGGTCCGGCAGGTAGGCCTTGAGTTGCGCGGCGATGCGCTGTTCGGCCTGGGACACGTCCAGGCCCTCGACCTCGACCCGCCCCGCCAGGGGGAAGGTGACGCTGCCGTCGGGGAGCACGCGCACCTCTTTTTGCAGCGCGTCTTCGCGCCAGACCGACACCTGCAGGGTGTCGCCGTGGCGCAGGGCATACGGTGCCGCCGGTGGCTGGGTTTGGGCCGCTGCGGCCCAAGCCGCCAGCGACAGCCCGCAGGCCCACGAAAGCCGCTTGAAAAGAGACATGTTTCCCCCTGAAAATTGGTGCGCCATTCTAGCCAGACTCAAACAACTGAAGGGGGCGTGAGCCCCCTTCGAATGCACCCCAAAGGGTGCAGACCGTGCAGGGTGGATCAGACCTTGCGGCGGTTGGAGAAGCCGAAGAAGCCCATCAGCGCGGAGCCGAACAGCAGGGCAGCGCCGGGCAGCGGCACGGCGGACACGCTGGTGGTGGCGCTGTTGGGCATCGGGGCGGAGCCGTCCAGGCTGGTGGAAACCATGGTCCAGATGCCGGCCGTCATGAACTGGCTGAACGAAGCACCCACGGAGGACAGCAGGAAGGAGAAGCTGGTCATACCGTTGTTGGTGGACAGCAGGTAAGACACGGCGGTGTCGATGCCCGGCGTACCGGCGGAATCGACCGATTTGAGGGTGAAGGTAGCCAGACCGTCTGCGGCGAGGTTGAGCACGTCCAGATCGCTGCGTTGGTTTGAAGTCCATTCGCTTTCCACGGCAACCGGTGCCTGGTTATTGACCACGTTGTAGGTGGCGGCGTTGGCGGCACCCAGTGCGCCGGCCAGACCGGCAGCCAGCACAGCAGCGCGGGCGAGTTTGGAGAATTTCATAAAGGCTCCCGTAGGAAATTGGTTGAGACAACTTGAATTTATCGATCGCGAGGGGTTTCCCCAATAAGCCGGAAGGACTAATTGAATTAAAGCCGGATCAATAGGCCTTGCTGCCCACGAAAGCGCCAATAGTACGAAACAAAATGATTAAATCCAGCCAAATAGACCAATTATTAATGTATTCAATATCAGACTCTACCCTTTGTATCATTTCATGGATCTCTCGGGTCTCGCCCCGGTAGCCCCGCACCTGGGCCAGACCGGTGATGCCGGGCTTGATGTTGAGGCGGGCGAAGTAGTCCGAAATGCGCTGCGAGTACTCGGCGTCGTGCTGTACAGCGTGCGGGCGCGGCCCGACCAGCGACATCTCGCCCCGGAGCACGTTGAACAGCTGGGGCAATTCGTCCAGGCTGGTGCGGCGCAAGAAGCGGCCGACCCGCGTGACCCGGGGATCGTTTTTCTGCGCCTGCTGGACCACGCCGTGCTCCACCGGGTGGACGTACATGCTGCGGAACTTCCAGATGCGGAACGTTCTACCGTTCCAGCCGTTGCGGGGCTGGCGGAAAAACACCGGGCCGGGACTGTCGAGCTTGACCGCGAGGGCGATGACGCCCAACACGGGCGCGATGAGCAAGAGAATGATGCTGGACAACACCGTGTCCTCCAGCAGTTTGATCAGGTGGCGGGTGCCGGTGAGCGGCGTTTCGGACAGGGTGAGGACGGGCAGCCCTGCGATCTCGCGCACGCTGTGGTTGACCAGCCGCAGGGAGAAGATGTCGGGGACCCAGTGCACCGCCACGTGCTTGTCGAGCAGGTTGAAGTACAGGTCTTCCAGCACGTCGGAGGCGTCCAGGGGTATGGCGAAATAGACGGTACGCACGCGGTGGCGCTCGATCAACTGCGGCAGTTGCTCCAAGCTGCCCAACAGCGGCGCGGGCGCATCGGACTCGATGGGCGCGTCGGCGGAGAGACCCACGCAACCCACCACTTCCTGGCCCAGCCACGGGTTTTGGCTGATTTTTTGGTGCAGGTAGTTGGCCAACTGCCCCGAGCCGACGATGATGACCTGCTCGGCCTGAGCGCTGCGCAGGAAACGTATTTGCACCTTGCGCACCAGAAAGTGCAAACACAGCTGGGCGGCGTACCCCGCCAGGTACAGCTGGCCCACAAAAAGGCGGGAAAACGCCTCGCTCTGCTGGGTGAGGAAGCCGATCAGCAGCAGGACGGCAAATGTCAGGGTCCAGGCCCGAAACAGGCTGAACGCCTTGCGGGTGAAATTGGCGTTGCTGCGGTAGATGCCGTGCTGGTCGTAGATGACCGCCATGGCCCCAATGAGCAGGAGCGCAAAAATGGTGTATTCCGCCGTGATGGCGCCGACGTGGGTGAGTGTGAGGGAGTAGGCGATGCCCAGAACCGTCGCCCCATCCAGCAGCGTCTGCAGGGAATGGCTGACGCTGTTGCGACGCTGAAGCAACGAGCGCTGTACCGGGGCGGAGGAGAACATGGGTCGAGGTGCAGGTGGGACAGAGCGTTGACAGGCACCCTGAGATCAACGGAACGCGGCGGCGAAGGGGCGGCCGGCGTCATGACACCCAAAAGCACCGCCCCGCCGACCCAGAAAACAGGCCCGCTGTCGGTGAAATCGTTCCTCCCCCACCACCCGACCCGAGGCTGGCATTGACCGCGCAGGGTTGGTTAGTGTGCCAATTTTAGCGTTTGTTTGGCGCAGCCGACCGCAGACTTGGGCCACCGCCCGTGGGGCACGCCAGACACCGGGGGAATGGACATAAAAAAACCCCCTGAAAGGGGGTTTAGGGTGGCGGTGGTGGTAGTCACTGGCAAACCACTCTCAGCCCTACTTTGAGGGAATTTTTGAGATTTTTTCACTTTTCCAGACTGTAAGAAGATTTCAAAAAACGCGCGCGTGTGCACCTGCGGGCGCGTATACACTATTTTTCGCTTTAAAGGTAGCCCCCTCTTACAGAAAGATGACATGCGCTGAGCGTGTGCGGCCCATCAACCTCAGCAATGACTGCAACGCATGCGGCAGCTTGAGCGTTATCCAAACGCAAGCGAACTTCGGCATTTGATCGAGCTGCTTGCAGTGCAGTGCAGTGCGTGGAGTCACTCGCCACCAACCCAGGGCTGCCCACTGGTCAAGCCAGCCACCGCCAGTGCGGGATGAGCCCACGCAGGTGCAGGATCGAGCATGCCCAGCCTCCGCACGAATGGCTTGCAAAAAGACTAAAGCTGAATGGACGATGCAGGCCTTGAGTGCTGAGGCCCGGATGACCGACATTGCCCAGAGAACGGCTTCCTGGCTTTAAGCGTTCAAATCCGATCCTCCTGGGCTCATGACCACCCGGATGTGAACACACAGGCTTGTTCATGCTGTCGGGCGGCTTGTGTCTGCTTCTCACGCCCGCAACATGTGGCGTGCCTGCTGGACATGCACGTTGTTCAGAACCGGCTCCAGCCTAGCGATGTCGGCTCGGCTCATGTTCACGGAGAAATCCCGAGCGCGGTTTTGCCACAGCTGGAGGCAGTTGAGCTGATGGCGCAGTGCAACCCGTGCCTCCTGGTGCCCCAGTTCGAAGGCACTCGCCGCTTGCATCAAGGCTTGCACAGAGCCGCCGGGAGAAGGGGTTGCGTTGTGGCCGATTGACTCGGGCGTGGGAGGGTCCAGGCTGGGCGTCAGACCGCCAGCCGGGGCCAGCCGCCAGCGGTTGTGTCCGACATGAAGGAATCCCACCTTGCGCAGATCGGCATCGGCGTGGTTGATCAGCAGGTCGAAAAGCAGGCGGCGCCAAAGCTCGCGGGCATCGTCGGGGTAGTCTGCACAGTGGATACGCATCGCATCCAGCAGATCGAAACAGCTCATGCCATCGCCCGGCGCGGCTTGCAGCAAGGTATAGGCCGACTGGTAGGGGATGCGTGCACCGTCTGGGCGGCGGTCAAACCGTTCGACCAGCACGATCGGCTCTGACACGGGATGCTTGAGCCTGTGGTCGGCCACCCGTATGCCTGCAGTCCTGGCCAACTGGGCGGTGAGCACTTCCAGCCGGGTAATGGGAAATGTATCCCGATGACTGGGGAACTTGGCGACAGCCAGCTGGCCGTTGTCTTGGAACCAGCTGCATTTGGGCCGTTCACCCCCTAGGGCGGTGGCACTGTAGAGCAACCACAACAACTGGCACAGGTCTTCTTCTTGTCGCTCGAAGGCCTGGATCGCGACGGCGATGCTTTTCAAGCCCAAGTCCCACGGCACCAAAAACCGCTCGCGCTCCAAATTGACACGAGGTGAACCTGCCGGACGAAGCCTCAGGGCTCCCAGCCGGACGCTGTCCAGCACGACCGACAGCGCATCCATGGGGCTGGGCTCGTGCCCGGCAGGAGCAAAAGCGTCCAGCAATCCGCGCGCCTGCGCCCTCCTGAAAACCTTCAAGCCAAAGCCCTGGGCTTGCGTATCCGCCATGGCCCCAAAAACATTGCGGCCATCGCCTCCGGCTGGCTGGGTCCACTGGGTCGACCGTGTCCACCGCAGGTCCGCAGACGCCGAGTAGCCACCGGGCCTCTGGAGCCAACTGTTCATGTACCGAAATGACGAGCAAGGCCCGCCGCGTGTGGTGTGCAGGCACAACTCGCCCAATGACCGGCCTTCGTGACCGATGGAGACGGCCAGACGATTGGCGATGCGGGGGCCACAGGGACCGGTGGGCAAAAACGGGCCCAAGTCTGCAGAGTGCTCGGTGGCGTGCATCACAACTCGCCCTCCTCTTGTCGGGACTGGCGCACGCGCTTGGGCAGGCGTTTGTCCTGGAGCATCAGGCCGATGCGGTCGGTCGGGGTGTCGAGGAGTCCATTGGCGCACTGGATTTCGCCCATGACAAAAAGGACGCTGATGAGGTGCTGCAGCGCGGTGCCGGGGTCACCTTTCTCCAGGCGGCGAACGGTGCTGACCGAAGCGCCTATCTGCTCGGCCAGGTCGGCTTGGCTCCAGTGACGTCGGCGGCGTGCCCGGCCTATGTTGGTGCCCAGTTGCTTGAGCGTGCGCTGGACGGGGGGGGCAAGGGGTGGGGGCATGGTGGTCTCCGTGTCAATCATTGACCAGATTGAAACGTCACGACTCCGCCCTCAGCGCCCCAACCCACCCCACAAGATCACAAAACCATGGCCCAAATTTGAATGACGAGACCGTGTGAACCATCAAATCTGAAGGGTCACATGCCCAGTGCGTTGTCGATGGCACACGCAGTCGGTGCAAGCAACCACTTGGTCAGAGCCTGTGGCGGCGAGTCGTCTGATCTGAGACCGGGCAGGTACCGGCAAGAGCCAATGTGTCCGATCCTCCAGGTCGGTTGAGCGGAACGCATCGGGAACAGACATTGACAGCCGCACCTGACGGTCAAGGCCTGCACGACACGCCGGTCATTGCCCTGCGGTGGCTTCGACAGATCCAATATCCCTGATGGTGTGCAACCGGCCACCGGCACTCGATTTACAGCACGGCCTCCAAGCCCTTGCGCTCTAGCAGGTTGAGCAGCTTGAGTGATGGTCCACTGGGGTGTTTGTCACCCAATTCCCACTTGCGCACCGTGGACGGACTGGTGTTGAGCACCGAAGCCAGCACGGTCTGGCTGAGCTTCAAGTGCTCACGCAAGTTGCGAATGCGTTGGCTGTCGTAATGCGGGATTGGCTCTAGGCACAGGGCTTCCAGTTTTTGCTGCTTTCGCTTGTCAATGAAACCCAGCCGATCCAAGTCGGATGCGGTCTCGTGCACGGCCTCTAGAATCCGACTTTTGACTGGAACCTTGACCTGGGTCTTGGCTTTAGTGTCCATGGCAAATCTCCTGCAAGCTGCCGTCTTCCACGGCGGTGTTCAATTGGATAGCGGTCAGTCCCAGCAAAGAACCCGCCAGGGTCTGCAGCGCTTCCAATTCGGTGGACGTGATGTTGGCGCGCTCGTTCTTCTCAAAGCCGTAGACAAAGAACCAACGGCTGCCTTTGCGGGTGGCCACCAACGTGCGGGCACCGCCACGCTTGCCCCGACCGGGCAACGCCACGCGCTTCTTGACCACGTCGCCGCCCAGTTCGGCGTCGATCAACCCAGCCACCATTTCGTTGACTGCAGCACACAGTGAAGCATCGGTCAGGTCTGACTTTCTCAACCATCGGCTGAAATGGCGAGTTTTGAAGACGCGTCGCATTCAATAATTGTGCCACTTGGTGGCATACATTTCAATCCTTGATCGATGCGAATATTGCTTTGCGGCGTCCACCGCCCTACGCTGAACAGAACTCATGGACCCAGTCGGGAACGAGATGGGTCTTGGTGCAGCTGGGTAGCCATCAACGCATCTACGGAAGTGCCGATCGCGAATATCTCTTTCCAGCTCAAAGCGACCTCAGAAACTCCCCCGCCATCCGCTGTGCCTGATCGTACGTCACCCGGAAGTCCAGGCGGTCGATCGCATCGAACTGCAGCTTCAACACTGCCTTGCGCTGCTCAAGCTGGCTGAGAAACGCCTCGCGGTGGCGGACCAGATATTTCCTGGCACTTTCCAGTGCATGGGGCTCACGTTCAATCACCAAAGCCAAGTCAAACAGGTCTCGCGCCGCTGCGCGATCCCCGCGGTGCCAGAGTTTCTTGGCCACGATTTCCGCAGAGGTCTCCACCCTCACCCGCCGCCCTAGCAACCGCCACAGCTCGAACGGCTCTGCGGTCAGGTTCGGCGAGGCCACAAAGTCAATCTCGCCCTCGGGCCGCAGCAGCTTGATGTACCCTGGTCCTTCGACATAGTCCTGCGTCACGGACTCGGCCACATCACTCAAGCGCGGAGAGACGAAACCCAGATACTGCGGATCGGGCACGAAAATGTCGATGTCCTTGCTGACCCGATGGCGGTGTCGAAGCATCAGCACAGTGCCACCACCAAACGTCCAGACAGGATCGCTGATGCCGTGCTGGGTGATTTCGTCGATCAGGGCATAGGCATGGCGCAGCAGGTCCTGCCAAATGCCTGGTGGCAAGTTGGAGGGCGTTTGCTCACCGGCACTCATGCCCACACCGCCCTTGGCGATTGCAAGTCATGGGCCCACTGCAGCAGATGTTTCCACAGCGTCTTTGCGGGGCAATGGGTGTGGCGTGCGATTTCTTCCACGGCACCCACGATGAGTGGCAACGGTGCTTCATCGAGCAGAGTGGCTACCTGGGGCGTGATGTTGGCCGGCAGTTGCCCCTCCACCAGCGCAGCGGCCAACGCCTCGGGTGTCAGCACGTCTTTGTAGCTCACGCTGGCCGTGCGGCTGGCCAGAGCCAAAGCGTTATCCCGCTTCGGACGTTCTGCGGCATCCATCGTCAGCCCCAGCAGGTCCAGCAGTGCGATGAGCTTGGCGGCACCCAGGTCAACGATCGTGCCGGTTTCCAGTTGGTTGATCGTCGCGCGCGACAAGCTGCTGAGCCGGGCAAGCCTGGCCTGTGACAGGCCCAGGAGCTGACGACGCTGTTTGACGAGTTGGCCTATAGACAGCAAGTTCATGGGCGAATTGGAGCACAGGCAAGATTTTAATGTCAAACATATTCGACATATTTTATAAGACCATGATCATTCAAAAGTGCCTCGGCCCTATCGCGCCCTGGGCAACTCGGCCTCGCGCACCCTTGCCGACTGCTGCAAAACGGTTGCCGGGCAGCGTGTTTTATCCGGCTCGATGGCTTTGGGCTATGGCAGACTTCCGCCTGCGTGAGGGGCTGGAAATCCCCTCGGCTTCCCGCAAGACCGACTCGCTGCTGTCAGAGAGTTGCTCGCTGAGCGCAAAGGCGCTGCGCACCCCCGAGATCGCCTCGGGCGTGACGCCTGCAGCCGCCAGATCACGCTCCCAGCGCTGGGCCACCCGGCCTGCGGCCTGGATCAGCCACTGGGCGGCCTCTGTGGCAGATGCATAGCCCATGCGCAAAGAGGCCTCCAGCAGTCGCTCGACGCTCACGGCCGTACCGCCGCGGATCTCGACCCCCATGCTGAGGGAGCCCCGGTAGCCGACCAGTGGTGTGATGTCGAAGGCTGGGGCCAGGCGCCAAGCCTCCTTGACTCGGTAGAAGGCATGGTTGCGCGGGTGGTCGTCACCGTTGCCGACCAGGGCGTTGAAGCACATGCGGCGCCATAGCTCTCGGATGTCGTTCTGCACATCGTCGCTGTGACGCGACCAGGTCCTGAGCTTGTCGGCCAGTGCCAGGTACGAGCGCGATGGGGCTCCAGCGACAGTGCCGGGCTGCAGTTGCAGCGCCGTGTGAGCGGAGGCATACAGGCGCTTGCAGGGCGCCTTGGGGTCGCCGTGTCGGTCAAAGCGCTGCACCAGGAGGACGGCCACATCGGCGACGGTCTCAAGACGAATGTCCGGGACGGTGATGTCGCACTCGCCCGCCAGGGTCATGCAGACGAATTCCTTCGCCGGCAAAAACGGCATGTCATTGCGGGCCTGCATCTTGGCGATCCAAAGGCGGCCATCGAACTCAACCGTGGCCTTGGGCCTGTCACCACCCGCGCTGGTGGCCATATCGCCCAGCATGTCCTTGATCGCCCTCGCTCTGGGCTGGCCAGCCTCCAGTTGTTCGATGTGGTACTTCAGAGCGTCGAGGCTGTGCGCCTGACTGCGAAGCTTTCTGTCTATGTCGGCGCAGGCCGCAACAGCCCCCGCTGCGTCCCCTGCGCCCAGTTCCAGAAGCTCGATCCGGGTCAGCGTCCTGTCTCGACCATGGAGGTTCTGCAAAAGGTCTTCGCCGTACCCGGCGGGGCAAGCGTCCATGACCACGCCTGGAATGCCCTCTGGAGCGTTCACAGGAACGCCATGGGCGCCCGCCATCCTCAGTGACACCGGATCCAGAGGCGTGGCCTTGGGATGCACCCTGAAGTCCGTGGAGTACAGGAAGCGCCCCCTATGGGACCCTTCGATTCGCAGCTCTCCAGCCAGGATGGGTTCGGTCTCTTCGGGCATCCACACCCAGACGGGGACCGAATTCATCGGGAACTCCCGCGCATCAGATCCCCACGGACAGTGGACGAGGCGGTGGTGGAGCCCATGAGCTTGGTGACCCCCGCCTCTGTGACCATTTCATCGCGGGCAGGGTCCAGCAGGGAATCCACCTGGCCGAGCAGCTGCAGGACATCCAGCAACCGGAAGACATTTCCGATGGACGCACCGGGGTGACCGCCCTCGATGCCCACCACAGTAGAGAGTCCAACGCCCGCGGCTGCAGCCAACTCCGGCTGGGTGTAGCCCCGTGCTTTGCGAGCGATGGCGATGCGGCGACCCAGGTCGAGCATGGCTTGCTCTACGGAAAGGGGGTAAGGCGTGCGCATGATTATGTTATTGGAACACATACCAACAGAAAATGCTCCAAAAACAACATTTATCAACCAACATCCTCTTCGACAGTCTTGCTGGCGGTGCACTCAGCGCGGTACCGCTCTGTGAAGAAGATAAAAGGGCACGTCAAAAGTCGTCGGCCGGAGCCCCCAGCTGCGCGGCCACGTCAGCTTGGCCCCATGGACGTCGGCGGCAAGCACTGCATGTGTGGATACCCAGTTGTCCGAGCGCGCGATGGACGGGCGGCGCATGGGATGAGGGCCTGGTGGACTCCGCACCGAAACGCTCACCAGATTGCATATTCGGAGCACCGCCTTCAGCACACCAACCAACACGATC
>NZ_JAAQQT010000593.1:0-3602 GCF_011742065.1 Aquabacterium sp. A08 | reverse complement strand
CGCCGAACGCCTGTACACCGACGGCGTCTACCCCACCGCCGATGGCCGCGCCCGCTTTGCCGCCCTGCCCTACACGCCCCTGGCCGAAGAGCGCGAGTCCCGCTACCCCTACGCCCTCACCACCGGGCGCCTGCGCGACCAGTGGCACGGCATGACCCGCACCGGCACCCTGGGCAAGTTGTTCGGCCACGTGGCCGAGCCCGAGGTGCAGATGCACCCGCAGGACATGGCCGAAGCCGGCCTAGAAGCCGGCGATCTGGTGCGCGTCACCAGCAAGCGCGGTCAACTGGTGCTGCCGGCCCAGCCCTCGCACGAACTGGCCCGGCGCCAGTGCTTCATTGCCATGCACTGGGGCAGCGAATGCATCGGCGGCCGGGCCACCGACGGCACCGCCTTGGCGGGCGTCAACGGCCTCACCACCTCGGCTTACTGCCCCACTTCCAAACAACCGGAGCTCAAGCACGCGGCGGTGCGCATCGACAAAGCCCGCCTGCCCTGGACCGTCCAGGCGCTGGCCTGGCTGCCGGCCGACCAGGCCCTGGCCGCCCAACGCGCACTGCGGCCCTTGCTCTCGCGGTTCGACCACGCCACCTGCATCCCGTTTTCCGCGCTCAACACCTCGGGGCAGACCACCGACCTGACCGGCCTCTGGTTCCAGGCGGCCCACGCGCAAGCCCCCACATCGACCCCTGACTGGCTGCCGCTGTTGGTGCACACGCTGCAACTCGATGGCCCCGACACCCTGCGCTACGCCGACGCGCCGCGCCACCAGCAACGCCGTGTGCGCCTGAGCCGGGACGCGGGCCATCGGGTGCAAGCGTTTTTGCTGGCCGGGGACACCCAATCCAGCACCTGGATGTCCACCCTGCTGCGCGACAGCTTGCCCGCCCCGGCCGGCGGCCTGGCGCTGCTGCAAGCCACCGCCCACCCGCCTGCGGGTGCACCCGTGGCGCGGAGCAAACCGGTCTGCAACTGCGTGGGCGTCACCGACCAAGCCATCGTCCAATTCTTGCAACACACCCCGGGCGAACCCGCTCAGCGGCTGGTGGCGCTGCAAAACGGCTTGAAATGCGGCACCCAATGCGGCTCCTGCGTGCCGGAACTCAAACGGCTGGTACAGCACACCGCCGCCGCAAGCGATGCAACGGCGCACTGAAACGTGGGCACGCAATTTATTCTTATAACCTTTTCTTATCAAGAAAACATCAAAATCGGACCATGAGCATTTCGGCATACCTCAAGGACATCGGACGCGGCAAAGACGGCGCCCGGGCCCTGAGCCGCGCACACGCCGCCGACCTCATGGGCCAGGTGCTGGACCAGCAAGTCAGCGACCTGGAACTCGGCGCCTTCTGCATCGCCATGCGGGTGAAGGGCGAAACGCCGGAAGAGCTCGCCGGCTTCCTCGACGCCATCCACGCCCGGCTGCCCGCCTTGCCCACCAGCGCCGCCCCCACCGTCGTGCTGCCCAGCTACAACGGCGCGCGCAAGCTGCCCGTGCTCACCCCCTTGCTGGCGCTGAGTCTGGCCCAACGCGGGTGCCGCGTGCTGGTACATGGCCAAACCCGCGACCCCGGCCGCCTCACCAGCCACGAAGTGCTGCAGGCCATCGCCCTGCATGCACCGACCCTGCCTGTGGGTACCCCTACCGACCCCAGCCACCTGCGCACCGCGCCCGGAGTGGACTTTGTCAGCACCGCCGCGCTGCTGCCCGGTCTGCAACGCCTGCTGGACGTGCGCCGCGTGGTCGGCCTGCGCAACAGCGGCCACAGCCTGGTCAAGCTGATGCAACCGGCGGCCGGCGGCCTGCTCGTCAGCAGCTACACCCACCCCGAATACCTGCAGAGCATGGGCGACCTGTTCCGGCTGACCGGCCAGCACGCCCTGCTGCTGCGCGGCACCGAAGGCGAACCCGTGGCCGACCCCCGGCGCACGCCCCAGATGGACCTGTTCCACCACGGCCAATCGCACACCGTGCAAGCGGCCCAGACCGGCAGCCTGGCCCAAATACCAGACCTGCCCGCCGGGCACGACCTGGACGCCACCGTCCAACACACCCTGGCCATCCTGGCCGGCGAGCGTCCGCTGCCCACCCCAGTCGCCCTGCAGGTGGCCCACATCTGCGACGCCCTGGCCTCCTTGGCCACCCCCTCGGCCCTGCCCACCACGACCACCTGCCTGGAGAACTGACACCATGTCCACCACCACACAAGCGTCCGGCTCCGTGGTCCTCGTCGGTGCCGGCCCCGGCGACCCCGACCTGCTCACCCTGAAAGCGGTCAAAGCCATCGCCTCGGCCACCGTCCTGCTGGTGGACGACCTCGTCAACGACGCGGTGCTGGCCCACGCCAGCCCGAACGCCCGCGTCGTGCATGTCGGCAAGCGCGGCGGGTGTGCCTCCACGCCCCAGGCCTTCATTGAAAAGCTCATGATCCAGGCCGCCCGCGAAGGGCAGCGCGTGGTGCGCCTCAAAGGCGGTGATCCTTTTGTGTTTGGCCGGGGCGGGGAAGAGGTCGAACACCTGCACCGCGAAGGCATTGCGGTGGAGGTGATCAATGGCATCACCTCGGGGCTGGCCGCCGTCACGTCCTTGAACGTGCCGCTGACCCACCGCGACCACGCCCACGGCGTGGTGTTCGTCACCGGTCACGCCAAACCCGGCGACCCGGGCACCGATTGGGCCGCCCTGGCCCAATGCGCCCACCAAGCCCGGTTGACGCTGGTGATCTACATGGGCGTGTCCAGCGCGACCCGCATCGAAGCGGGCCTGCTGGCCGGCCTGCCGCCAGACACCCCGGTGGCCATCGTGCAACACGCGACCTTGCCCGAACAACGGCATGCCAGCGGCACCTTGGGCACGCTCACCGCCACGCTGGGGGCGCACCGGCTGGGCAGCCCCTCGATCATCGTGGTGGGTGACGTGCTGCGCGGCCTGGCCAGCGTCGGTCTGCGCACCACCGCGGCGGGCGGGTCCTCCGCCTGGCCCCTGGTCGCCTGAGCCGCGGCCGCACGGCGCCCCTGGGCCCTCGCGTCATCGGGCGCCCGGGCCGTCAGCCGCGCGCGTCCTGCGCCAAGCGAAACACCGACACCGCCTGCACCAGGCCGTCGGCCTGACCCTGGAGGCTGGTGGCGGCGGCCGCCATTTGCTCCACCAGTGCGGCGTTCTGCTGCGTGGCCTGGTCCATCTGGGTGATCGCCTGACCCACCTGCTGCACGCCGCTGCTCTGTTCGCTGCTGGCCCGGCCGATGTCGGCCATCAGGTCGGTGACGCGCCGGACCGCCGCCACCACCGACTCCATCGAGGCCCCGGCCCGGTCCACCAGCGCGGTGCCGGCATCGACCCGCTGGACGCTGGCGTCGATCAGCCGCTTGATGTCCTTGGCCGCTTCGGCGCTGCGCTGGGCCAGGCCGCGCACCTCGCTGGCCACCACGGCAAACCCCCGCCCCTGCTCGCCGGCCCGGGCCGCCTCCACGGCAGCATTCAACGCCAGGATGTTGGTCTGAAAGGCGATGGCATCGATCACGGCGATGATCTGCGCGATCTGGCTGGAACTGCCCTGGATGTCGCGCATGGTGGCCACGACCTGCTGCACCACCGCGCC
>NZ_JAAQQT010000592.1:0-4852 GCF_011742065.1 Aquabacterium sp. A08 | reverse complement strand
GGAGTGGTAGTTCAGTTGGTTAGAATACCGGCCTGTCACGCCGGGGGTCGCGGGTTCGAGTCCCGTCCACTCCGCCAGATTTTCGTGGGGGTATAGCTCAGCTGGGAGAGCGCTTGCATGGCATGCAAGAGGTCAGCGGTTCGATCCCGCTTACCTCCACCACGTTTCAAGGTCTGACCCTATCGTCTAGAGGCCTAGGACATCACCCTTTCACGGTGAGTACCGGGGTTCGAATCCCCGTAGGGTCGCCACCGCTTTGACCGCCAGGAGTGGTAGTTCAGTTGGTTAGAATACCGGCCTGTCACGCCGGGGGTCGCGGGTTCGAGCCCCGTCCACTCCGCCAACCCCATCAGCCGTTGCCAGTCGCAGACTCGCAGCGGTTTTTTGTTTTCTGGGCATCCACGTCGCTTGCGTGACCGCCGGCCCACCCGCCTGGGGCAGGCCTTGGCGTACAGTCCCGGCATGGATCAAGTCCCCCGCCACGTCTTGCCCGTGCTGGTGCTGGCACAGTTCGCCGGCACCTCGCTGTGGTTTGCCGTCAACGCCATCATGCCCGACCTGCAGGCCGAACTGGGCTGGCCCGACGCGGCCTTGGGGGCATTGACCTCCGCTTTGCAGTTCGGTTTCATCCTGGGCACGCTGGTGTTTGCGCTGGGCGCGGTGGCCGACCGTTACCCGGCGCGCCGGGTGTTCCTGTGGTGTTCCCTGGCCGGTGCGTTGTGCACCCTGGGGGCCTGGTGGTGGGTGCGCGACCTGCAGGCCCTGATGGCCTGGCGCTTTGCCACCGGGTTCTGCCTGGCCGGCATCTACCCGGTGGGCATGAAAATCGCTGCACAGTGGTACCGCCAGGGGCTGGGTGCGGCGCTGGGCCTGCTGATCGGTGCCCTGGTGCTGGGCTCGGCCAGCGCCCATGGCCTGCGCGCCTGGGGGCACGAACTGCCCTGGGACCGCCTGATGTGGGCCGTTTCGGCCCTGGCCGCCGGCGGTGGCCTGTTGTTGTACCTGGGCCTGGGGGAGCCGCCGGTGCGCCCCGGCGCGGCCGCGCCCCTGCGCTGGTCGGCGGTGGCCACCGTCTGGACCGACCGGCGGGTGCGCAGTTCGGTGCTCGGTTACTTCGGCCACATGTGGGAGCTGTACACCGTCTGGGTCATGGTGCCGCTGGTGCTGGCCACCCGCTTGCAAGGGGCGGCGGTGTCGCTGGCGGCCTTTGTGGTGCTGGGGGCCGGCGCCATCGGGTGCGTGGTGGGCGGGCTGTTGGTGCGGCGCTGTGGCGGGGCGCGGGTGGCCACCGCGCAACTGGCCGCCAGCGGCCTGTGCTGCCTGCTCACGCCCTGGGCCATGCAGGCGCCCGACGCGCTGTTTGGCCTGTGGCTGCTGGTCTGGGGCATCACCGTGTCCGGCGATTCGCCGCAGTTTTCGGCGCTGACCGCGCGCAACGCGCCACCGCAGGCGGTGGGCAGCGTGCTGACGCTGACCAACAGCCTCGGCTTTGCCATCTCCATCGGCAGCATCTTGCTGCACGTGGCTTGGGCGCAGCACACCCCGCTGGAGGCCGTGCTGCCGTGGCTGGCCGTGGGGCCGCTGCTGGGCCTGTGGGCGATGCGGCCGCTGCTGCGCGAGGAGCGGTTGGCCCGTTGACCGGCCTGCAGCCAGCACCGCCGCTTCGTGCGGCGTGGCGCCCCGCTTGGTACGGCGCTTGCATAGGGTGATCTGGGATAAACCGAGGAGAACTCATGGTTGGCAAATGGGGTTTGCGCGCACGGCTTTTGTTGGGGGTGGTGGGCATCGTGCTGGCGGGGTTTGCCGCCACGGTCTGGGTGGTGGCCGACCAGGCCGCCGCCACGCAGACCGAGGCCTCGCTGCGCTACACGCAGGAACTGGCCAACCGGCAGGCGGCCGACATGCGTTTGCGGCTCGAATCCGCCATGGGCGCCGCCCAGGTGCTGGCCAGCGCGCTGGGCGAACTCAAGGCAGTGGGCCATACCGAGCGCGAAGCGGCCCACGCCATGCTGCGCGGTGTGCTGGCCGATCACCCCGAGTTCCTGGGCGTGTGGAGCGGCTGGGAGCCCGACGCTTTCGACGGCCGCGACGCCGAACACGCGGGGCGTCCCGGCCACGACACCAGCGGTCGTTTTGTTCCCTACTGGAACCGAGGCAGCGGGCAGTTGTTGGTCGAGCCCTTGGTCGATTACGACCAGCCCGGTGCCGGCGACTACTACCTGCTGGCCAAGCAAACCGGCAAGCCGGTGTTGCTGGAGCCCTACGCCTACCAGGTGGCCGGGCAGACCATGCTGATCACCACGGTCACGGTGCCCATCCTGCACGAGGGCCGTTTCGTTGGCGTGGCCGGGGTGGACCTGGCGCTGTCGGACCTGCAGCGGGTGGTGGCGGGCATCACGGTGCTGGGCAGTGGCAGCGCCAGCTTGATTTCGCACGGGGGCCTGTTCGTGGCCGACCACGAGGCCGAGCGGGTGGGCCAGGCGATGGAGAGCGGCCCGGACTTTGAGGCGGCGCGCGCCGCGATACGGGCCGGGCTGGCGCACCAGATGGAAACCGACGACGCGACCCTGGGCCGGGTGGTGCAGGTGTACGCCCCGCTGCGGGTGGGCGCCACCGGCACCCCCTGGGCCTTGCGCGCCGAGGTGCCCCGCGACCAGATGCTGCAAGGGGTGCGGCGCCTGCAGTGGACGGCCCTGGCACTGGCGTTGTGCAGCGTGGTGGTGGTGTCCGGGGTGCTGGCGTTTGCCCTGGACCGCATGGTGTTGCGTCCCATCGGTGGCGAACCCGCCCAGGCCGCGGCCTTGGCCGAAAGTGTGGCCCAGGGCAACCTGACCCGCACCGTGCCGGTGCGGGCGGGCGACCAGACCAGCCTGATGGCCCGGCTCGGCCACATGCAGCACAGCCTGTCGGTGGTGGTGGAGCGGGTGCGCCAGGGCGCGCAAAACGTGGCCCTGGCCAGCCACGAGATCGCACAGGGCAACCAGGACTTGTCGGGCCGCACCGAGCACCAGGCCAGTGCGCTGGAGCAGACGGCTGCGTCAATGGAGGAACTCAGTGGCACCGTGCGCCAGAACGACGACACCGCGCGCCAGGCCAACCTGCTGGCCCAGGAGGCCTCGCGCGTGGCCACCGAAGGGGGCGCGGTGGTGCAGCAGGTCGTGGCCACCATGCGCGACATCCAGGGCAGTTCCAGCCAGATCGCGCAGATCATCGCCGTGATCGATGCCATCGCCTTTCAGACCAACATCCTGGCGTTGAATGCTGCCGTGGAGGCGGCCCGGGCCGGCGAGCAGGGGCGGGGGTTTGCCGTGGTGGCCAGCGAGGTGCGCGGCCTGGCCCAGCGCAGCGCCGAAGCGGCCAAGGACATCAAGCGGCTGATCGACGCCAGCGTCCAGCGGGTCGATGCCGGCACCGCGCTGGTGGACCGGGCCGGGGCCTCGATGGAGTCGGTGGTGGCGGCGGTCCGGCGCGTCACCGACCTGATGGCCGACATCGGCCGGGCCAGCAGCGAACAGAGCAGCGGCGTGCAGCAGGTGGGTCAGGCGATCACCCAGATGGACCAGGCCACGCAGCAGAACGCCGCACTGGTGGAGCAAATGGCGGCCGCCGCCACCAGCCTCCAGGGTCAGGCCGACGGCCTGGTGCAGGCGGTGTCGGTGTTTCGCTTGGCGCAGGACGCGCGCGGCTGACGGCCCGGGCGCCCGATGACGCGAGGGCCCAGGGGCGCCGTGCGGCCGCGGCTCAGGCGACCAGGGGCCAGGCGGAGGACCCGCCCGCCGCGGTGGTGCGCAGACCGACGCTGGCCAGGCCGCGCAGCACGTCACCCACCACGATGATCGAGGGGCTGCCCAGCCGGTGCGCCCCCAGCGTGGCGGTGAGCGTGCCCAAGGTGCCGCTGGCATGCCGTTGTTCGGGCAAGGTCGCGTGTTGCACGATGGCCACCGGGGTGTCTGGCGGCAGGCCGGCCAGCAGGCCCGCTTCGATGCGGGTCGCGCTGGACACGCCCATGTAGATCACCAGCGTCAACCGGGCTTGGTGGGCGCATTGGGCCAGGGCGGCCCAATCGGTGCCCGGGTCGCCGGGTTTGGCGTGACCGGTGACGAACACCACGCCGTGGGCGTGGTCGCGGTGGGTCAGCGGCACGTTCAAGGACGTGACGGCGGCCAGCCCCGAGGTGATGCCATTGATCACCTCCACCGCAATGCCTTCGCGGTGCAGGTGTTCGACCTCTTCCCCGCCCCGGCCAAACACAAAAGGATCACCGCCTTTGAGGCGCACCACGCGCTGCCCTTCGCGGGCGGCCTGGATCATGAGCTTTTCAATGAAGGCCTGGGGCGTGGAGGCACACCCGCCGCGCTTGCCGACATGCACGACGCGGGCGTTCGGGCTGGCGTGGGCCAGCACCGCGTCGTTGACGAGGTCGTCCACCAGCAGGACGGTGGCCGAGGCGATGGCTTTGACCGCTTTCAGGGTGAGCAGGTCGGGGTCGCCGGGGCCGGCACCGACGAGGACCACGGAGCCGGACGCTTGTGTGGTGGTGGACATGGTGTCAGTTCTCCAGGCAGGTGGTCGTGGTGGGCAGGGCCGAGGGGGTGGCCAAGGAGGCCAGGGCGTCGCAGATGTGGGCCACCTGCAGGGCGACTGGGGTGGGCAGCGGACGCTCGCCGGCCAGGATGGCCAGGGTGTGTTGGACGGTGGCGTCCAGGTCGTGCCCGGCGGGCAGGTCTGGTATTTGGGCCAGGCTGCCGGTCTGGGCCGCTTGCACGGTGTGCGATTGGCCGTGGTGGAACAGGTCCATCTGGGGCGTGCGCCGGGGGTCGGCCACGGGTTCGCCTTCGGTGCCGCGCAGCAG
>NZ_JAAQQT010000591.1:0-4852 GCF_011742065.1 Aquabacterium sp. A08 | reverse complement strand
GGAGTGGTAGTTCAGTTGGTTAGAATACCGGCCTGTCACGCCGGGGGTCGCGGGTTCGAGTCCCGTCCACTCCGCCAGATTTTCGTGGGGGTATAGCTCAGCTGGGAGAGCGCTTGCATGGCATGCAAGAGGTCAGCGGTTCGATCCCGCTTACCTCCACCACGTTTCAAGGTCTGACCCTATCGTCTAGAGGCCTAGGACATCACCCTTTCACGGTGAGTACCGGGGTTCGAATCCCCGTAGGGTCGCCACCGCTTTGACCGCCAGGAGTGGTAGTTCAGTTGGTTAGAATACCGGCCTGTCACGCCGGGGGTCGCGGGTTCGAGCCCCGTCCACTCCGCCAACCCCATCAGCCGTTGCCAGTCGCAGACTCGCAGCGGTTTTTTGTTTTCTGGGCATCCACGTCGCTTGCGTGACCGCCGGCCCACCCGCCTGGGGCAGGCCTTGGCGTACAGTCCCGGCATGGATCAAGTCCCCCGCCACGTCTTGCCCGTGCTGGTGCTGGCACAGTTCGCCGGCACCTCGCTGTGGTTTGCCGTCAACGCCATCATGCCCGACCTGCAGGCCGAACTGGGCTGGCCCGACGCGGCCTTGGGGGCATTGACCTCCGCTTTGCAGTTCGGTTTCATCCTGGGCACGCTGGTGTTTGCGCTGGGCGCGGTGGCCGACCGTTACCCGGCGCGCCGGGTGTTCCTGTGGTGTTCCCTGGCCGGTGCGTTGTGCACCCTGGGGGCCTGGTGGTGGGTGCGCGACCTGCAGGCCCTGATGGCCTGGCGCTTTGCCACCGGGTTCTGCCTGGCCGGCATCTACCCGGTGGGCATGAAAATCGCTGCACAGTGGTACCGCCAGGGGCTGGGTGCGGCGCTGGGCCTGCTGATCGGTGCCCTGGTGCTGGGCTCGGCCAGCGCCCATGGCCTGCGCGCCTGGGGGCACGAACTGCCCTGGGACCGCCTGATGTGGGCCGTTTCGGCCCTGGCCGCCGGCGGTGGCCTGTTGTTGTACCTGGGCCTGGGGGAGCCGCCGGTGCGCCCCGGCGCGGCCGCGCCCCTGCGCTGGTCGGCGGTGGCCACCGTCTGGACCGACCGGCGGGTGCGCAGTTCGGTGCTCGGTTACTTCGGCCACATGTGGGAGCTGTACACCGTCTGGGTCATGGTGCCGCTGGTGCTGGCCACCCGCTTGCAAGGGGCGGCGGTGTCGCTGGCGGCCTTTGTGGTGCTGGGGGCCGGCGCCATCGGGTGCGTGGTGGGCGGGCTGTTGGTGCGGCGCTGTGGCGGGGCGCGGGTGGCCACCGCGCAACTGGCCGCCAGCGGCCTGTGCTGCCTGCTCACGCCCTGGGCCATGCAGGCGCCCGACGCGCTGTTTGGCCTGTGGCTGCTGGTCTGGGGCATCACCGTGTCCGGCGATTCGCCGCAGTTTTCGGCGCTGACCGCGCGCAACGCGCCACCGCAGGCGGTGGGCAGCGTGCTGACGCTGACCAACAGCCTCGGCTTTGCCATCTCCATCGGCAGCATCTTGCTGCACGTGGCTTGGGCGCAGCACACCCCGCTGGAGGCCGTGCTGCCGTGGCTGGCCGTGGGGCCGCTGCTGGGCCTGTGGGCGATGCGGCCGCTGCTGCGCGAGGAGCGGTTGGCCCGTTGACCGGCCTGCAGCCAGCACCGCCGCTTCGTGCGGCGTGGCGCCCCGCTTGGTACGGCGCTTGCATAGGGTGATCTGGGATAAACCGAGGAGAACTCATGGTTGGCAAATGGGGTTTGCGCGCACGGCTTTTGTTGGGGGTGGTGGGCATCGTGCTGGCGGGGTTTGCCGCCACGGTCTGGGTGGTGGCCGACCAGGCCGCCGCCACGCAGACCGAGGCCTCGCTGCGCTACACGCAGGAACTGGCCAACCGGCAGGCGGCCGACATGCGTTTGCGGCTCGAATCCGCCCTGGGCACCGTCCAGGTGCTGGCCAGCGCGCTGGGCGAACTCAAGGCGGTGGGCCAGACCGAGCGCGAAGCGGCCCACGCCATGCTGCGCGGTGTGCTGGCCGGTCACCCCGAGTTTCTGGGCGTCTGGAGCGGCTGGGAGCCCGACGCTTTCGACGGCCGCGACGCCGAACACGCGGGGCGTCCCGGCCACGACGCCAGCGGTCGCTTTGTTCCCTACTGGAACCGGGGCAGCGGGCAGTTGCTGGTCGAGCCCTTGGTCGATTACGACCAGCCCGGTGCCGGCGACTACTACCTGCTCGCCAAACAAACCGGCAAGCCGGTGTTGCTGGAGCCCTACGCCTACCAGGTGGCCGGGCAGAACATGCTGATCACCACGGTCACGGTGCCCATCCTGCACGAGGGCCGTTTCGTTGGCGTGGCCGGGGTGGACCTGGCGCTGTCGGATCTGCAGCGGGTGGTGGCGGGCATCTCGGTGCTGGGCAGCGGCAGCGCCAGCCTGATTTCGCACGGGGGCCTGTTTGTGGCCGACCACGAGGCCGAGCGGGTGGGCCATGCCATGGAGAGTGGCCCGGACTTTGAGGCGGCGCGCGCCGCGATACGGGCCGGGCTGGCGCACCAGATGGAAACCGACGACGCGACCCTGGGCCGGGTAGTGCAGGTGTACGCCCCGCTGCGGGTGGGCGCCACCGACACCCCCTGGGCCTTGCGCGCCGAGGTGCCCCGCGACCAGATGCTGCAAGGGGTGCGGCGCCTGCAGTGGACGGCCCTGGCGCTGGCGCTGTGCAGCGTGGTGGTGGTGTCCGGGGTGCTGGCGTTTGCCCTGGAGCGCATGGTGTTGCGTCCCATCGGTGGCGAACCCGCCGAGGCCGCGGCCTTGGCCGAAAGTGTGGCCCAGGGCAACCTGACCCGCACCGTGCCGGTGCGCGCGGGCGACCAGACCAGCCTGATGGCCCGGCTCGGCCACATGCAGCACAGCCTGTCGGCGGTGGTGGAGCGGGTGCGCCAGGGCGCGCAAAACGTGGCCCTGGCCAGCCACGAGATCGCACAGGGCAACCAGGACCTGTCGGGCCGCACCGAGCACCAGGCCAGTGCACTGGAGCAGACGGCTGCTTCCATGGAGGAACTCAGTGGCACCGTGCGCCAGAACGACGACACCGCGCGCCAGGCCAACCTGCTGGCCCAGGAGGCCTCGCGCGTGGCCACCGAAGGCGGCGCGGTGGTGCAGCAGGTCGTGGCCACCATGCGCGACATCCAGGGCAGTTCCAGCCAGATCGCGCAGATCATCGCCGTGATCGATGCCATCGCCTTTCAGACCAACATCCTGGCGTTGAATGCTGCCGTGGAGGCGGCCCGGGCCGGCGAGCAGGGGCGGGGGTTTGCCGTGGTGGCCAGCGAGGTGCGCGGCCTGGCCCAGCGCAGCGCCGAAGCGGCCAAGGACATCAAGCGGCTGATCGACGCCAGCGTCCAGCGGGTCGATGCCGGCACCGCGCTGGTGGACCGGGCCGGGGCCTCGATGGAGTCGGTGGTGGCGGCGGTCCGGCGCGTCACCGACCTGATGGCCGACATCGGCCGGGCCAGCAGCGAACAGAGCAGCGGCGTGCAGCAGGTGGGTCAGGCGATCACCCAGATGGACCAGGCCACGCAGCAGAACGCCGCACTGGTGGAGCAAATGGCGGCCGCCGCCACCAGCCTCCAGGGTCAGGCCGACGGCCTGGTGCAGGCGGTGTCGGTGTTTCGCTTGGCGCAGGACGCGCGCGGCTGACGGCCCGGGCGCCCGATGACGCGAGGGCCCAGGGGCGCCGTGCGGCCGCGGCTCAGGCGACCAGGGGCCAGGCGGAGGACCCGCCCGCCGCGGTGGTGCGCAGACCGACGCTGGCCAGGCCGCGCAGCACGTCACCCACCACGATGATCGAGGGGCTGCCCAGCCGGTGCGCCCCCAGCGTGGCGGTGAGCGTGCCCAAGGTGCCGCTGGCATGCCGTTGTTCGGGCAAGGTCGCGTGTTGCACGATGGCCACCGGGGTGTCTGGCGGCAGGCCGGCCAGCAGGCCCGCTTCGATGCGGGTCGCGCTGGACACGCCCATGTAGATCACCAGCGTCAACCGGGCTTGGTGGGCGCATTGGGCCAGGGCGGCCCAATCGGTGCCCGGGTCGCCGGGTTTGGCGTGACCGGTGACGAACACCACGCCGTGGGCGTGGTCGCGGTGGGTCAGCGGCACGTTCAAGGACGTGACGGCGGCCAGCCCCGAGGTGATGCCATTGATCACCTCCACCGCAATGCCTTCGCGGTGCAGGTGTTCGACCTCTTCCCCGCCCCGGCCAAACACAAAAGGATCACCGCCTTTGAGGCGCACCACGCGCTGCCCTTCGCGGGCGGCCTGGATCATGAGCTTTTCAATGAAGGCCTGGGGCGTGGAGGCACACCCGCCGCGCTTGCCGACATGCACGACGCGGGCGTTCGGGCTGGCGTGGGCCAGCACCGCGTCGTTGACGAGGTCGTCCACCAGCAGGACGGTGGCCGAGGCGATGGCTTTGACCGCTTTCAGGGTGAGCAGGTCGGGGTCGCCGGGGCCGGCACCGACGAGGACCACGGAGCCGGACGCTTGTGTGGTGGTGGACATGGTGTCAGTTCTCCAGGCAGGTGGTCGTGGTGGGCAGGGCCGAGGGGGTGGCCAAGGAGGCCAGGGCGTCGCAGATGTGGGCCACCTGCAGGGCGACTGGGGTGGGCAGCGGACGCTCGCCGGCCAGGATGGCCAGGGTGTGTTGGACGGTGGCGTCCAGGTCGTGCCCGGCGGGCAGGTCTGGTATTTGGGCCAGGCTGCCGGTCTGGGCCGCTTGCACGGTGTGCGATTGGCCGTGGTGGAACAGGTCCATCTGGGGCGTGCGCCGGGGGTCGGCCACGGGTTCGCCTTCGGTGCCGCGCAGCAG
>NZ_JAAQQT010000590.1:0-19878 GCF_011742065.1 Aquabacterium sp. A08 | reverse complement strand
TGCCACCAGAGCCAGCCGGCCAGCAGGGCCACCACCAGCAGCAGGAACAGGCTGACCCAGGAGAGGTAGGTGGGGGACATGGGTTTACTCCCGCAGGCGCGTCATGCGCACCAGCAGCACCGAACCCACGGTTTGCAGGCCCAGGGCGATCCACAGCAGCTTGCGGCCACCCGGGTCGGTCCAGAGGGTGGCCATGTAGGCCGGGTTGACGACGCTGAGCGCCAGCGCCACCCCCACCGGCAGCAGGCCGATGACCAGGGCCGAGAGCCGCGTTTCCGAGGACAGCGCGATCAGTTCCTGCTGCGCTTCCTGCCGGTCGCGCATGAACGCAGCGATGCGTTCCAGCACTTGGTCCACCTGACCGCCGTACTGGACGCTCAGGCGCATCACCGAGGCCAGCAGCCGCAGCGCGTCCAAACGGTAGAAACGGGCGGTCTGCTTGAGGGCGGTGTCGATGTCCAGGCCGGCCTGGATCAGGCTGCTGGCGTGGGCCAGGCAGGGTTTCAGCGGTCCCGAGGCCGAGGGTGCCGAGGCCACAAAGCCCGCCGCCACGCTGTTGCCCACCGCCAGCGACCGCACCAGCGCATCGATGAAGTGCGGCAGGGTCAGGGTCATCTGGCGGTTGACCCAGTCGAGTCGCCACTGCAGGCCCACCAATGCGGCCAGAGACATCAGGGCCAGCCAGCCCAGCACGGCCTGCCAGCCCAGCAGCACCTCCAGCAGCAGCCCCACCAGGGCCACCGCCAAGAGGGCGAAGGTGGCGGCACGACGCGTCAGGTTCAGGTCGGCGCGGCGCATCAACGATTCGACCCGGGCATTCCAGTTCAGGGGTTCGTCCTCCTCGGTTTCGTCGGCGGTGAACACCCCCGGCAGGTGCTGCGCCAGCACGCGTTCCGTGCGCTGGGCGGCACGCCGCTGCAGCCACACGAACCACAGGCCCAGCGCGGCCGCCAACAGCCCCAGCACCAGCGACCACCAGAGCCAGGAAACGCCGTCAGAACTGGTCATCCAGAATTCCTGCGCGCGGAGCCGCCAGGGCGGTGGCCGCGGGGGTGCTGCCGGACTTGAGCTTGGCCGTCACCGGCTTGAGGCCGCTGGCCTGCCAGCGCACCTCGCCCGTGCCGTCGTCGTTGAAGCGGAACAGCTCCTGCGTCACATAGGTGGTTTCGTTCACGCCGTTGACCTCGGTGATGGAGATGACGCGGCGGCTGCCGTCGGGCAGGCGGTTGACCTGCACGATGAAATCGATGGCGTTGGCGATCTGCCGGCGCAGGCTGAGTTCGCTGCCCTGGAAGCCGGCAAATCCGGCCAGCATTTCGAGCCGGTACAAGCATTCCCTTGGGGAACTGGCGTGGATGGTGCCCATCGAGCCATCGTGGCCGGTGTTCATGGCCTGCAGCATTTCCAGCACCTCGCCGCCGCGGACTTCACCCACCACCACCCGGTCGGGGCGCATGCGCAGGGAGTTGCGCATCAGGTCGCGTCCTGTCACCTGGCCCTGCCCGTCGAAGCCGCCCGGACGGGTTTCGAGCCGCACCACGTGCGGGTGGTTCAGCGAGAGTTCGGCCGTGTCCTCGATGGTGATGATGCGTTCATGCGCCGGTATGAACAGCGCCAGCGCGTTCAGCAGCGAGGTTTTGCCCGAACTGGTGCCGCCACTGACGAGGATGTTGCAGCGCGCCAGCACCGCATCGTGCAGCAGTTGCAGCATGGCCCGGTCGAAGGAGCCCAGCACCACCAGTTTCTCTGGCGTCAGCGGGTCTTGGCGGAATTTGCGGATCGACACCGTGGTCCCGTCCAGTGCCAGCGGTGGGATCACCGCGTTGACCCGGCCGCCGTCCACCAGCCGGGCATCGACCATGGGGCTGGATTCGTCCAGGCGGCGCCCCACCGGTGCCAGGATGCGCCGCACGATGCGCAGCAGGTGTTCCTCGTCGGTGAAGCGCACCTGGCTGCGGGTGAGCTTGCCGTGGCGCGAGACGTAGACCACGTCGGGGCCGTTGATCAGGATGTCCTCGATGTCCGGGTCGTCGATCAGTTCCTGCAGCGGCCCCAGACCCGACAACTCCTTGGTCAGCGCGTCCAACACCAGGCTGAGTTCCTGTTTGTTCAGCGGCAGGTTGGTGGTGCGGGCAAAGCGCTCGACCTCGGTCGCCACCAGCCGCTGCACGGCCGCGACCGACATGCGCCCAAACTCCCCGCCCAGCGACTCGATCTTGGCCAGCAGGTGTTCGTAGGCCTGGCGCTTGATCTGCTGGAAAGCCTGGCTGTGCTGAAAGCTCTGGCTCTCGTCGGCGAATTGGATGTCGGTGTTCACGGCAGGCGACGGTCAGCGGGAAAAACCGGGCAGGCTGGAGTTGACAGCCGGACCAAACACAAAATCGCGGTACGCCGCAGAGGGTTGTTCGCGACCTTCACCAGGCAGAGCCGGGAGTGAATCGGCCTTGTTGGCTTGCACCAAATAGGGTGTGACTATCAGCGCGAGCTCACGCTCTTTGCTCTGGAACTCCAGATTTTTGAAAAAGGCACCGATAACAGGCAAGTCACCTAGAAAGGGAATCTTGTTGATGTTCGAAGTGGTGGTCCTGCTCACCAGTCCTCCGATCACGAAACTCTCTCCGTCTCCCAGTTCTACCATGGTATCTGCGCGTCTTGTTGTAATGGCGGGAACGCTGAACCCGTTAGCTACCAGGGCGTTGGTGTAATCGAGGTCACTGACTTCGGGTGCTATCTTGAGGACAATCCGTTCTCTAGACAGCACAGTGGGTGTCAGGTTCAGGGCAATCCCAAAATTTTTGTACTGAATACCAACGGTTCCGTCCGGCCCCGGTGTAGGCAGCGGGATCTCCCCACCTGCCAAGAAAGAAGCGGTTTGCCCCGTCATGGTGACCAGCGTGGGTTCTGCCAGTACCCGCATCAAGTTGTTGTTCTCTAACATCTTGAGCGTCACATCGTAGTTGATGGACTTGGTTTTAAGGCTCACTAAACCATTTCTGGCGGTATCGAAGCCGATGGACCTAGCGTAGGAAAAAGTAAATCCACCGCCGGACCAAAAATCAACACCCAGTTGTCGCAAGTCGGATTTGTTGAACTCCACCACCTTCACATGCACCTGCACCGTGCTGGGCAGGTCCACGCTGCTGCGGTCCACCAGCGGCGATTTGCCCGCCACGGCCTGGGCCGCGCGGAAGTCCTGCACATGGGTCAGCACCTGCGGTGCCGCACCCGTCAGTTCCACTGAACCCGGGCGGCCCGACAGGCGCAGGCTGGTGAACTCGGCCGTGACGCGCACGGTGTAGACCAGCGGCTCGTGGCGGCCCGCCAGCCAGACACTGACCTGGCTGGTGCCCAGTCCGACGGCGCGCAGCAGCAGCGAGTCTTCGCCCGCTTTGGCGCCGCGCAGGGGCTGCACGTCCACCGCTGCGTCGTTGCTGGTGGACACGCGGGTGGGCCGCTGCGCCAGCGCGATCGACCGTTCCTGGCCGATGCGCAAGGCCAGTGCCGACGGTGTGGCCAGCGCGGTGGGGGTTTGCGCAGCAGCCGCAGCCGGGGCGGTCGCTTTTGGGGGCGGTTTGCGTGGCGCGCTGCGGACGGATTCGGCCGACTGGGCCCAGCCCAGACCAGGCAGCAGGGCCAGCCACAGGACAGGGTGCAGCAGCCGGTGGCTGACCAGCGAGGCGGGTGCGGGCGTGCGGTGGGGGTTCATCGGTGCGGGCCCTGCATCAGTAAGTGACGTTTTCACGTTTGCCGCTGCGCACCACTTCGACCGAACGCCGCTCCGGCTTGCGTGCGGAGGCGGGAGCGGGTGCGGCGACCCGGGCCGGGGCCGAGGCGGGCCGGGCGGCGCCACCGGCCAGGCTGTCCAGGCGGGCGCCGGCCAATGCACGGTCTTCCGGGCTGGTGGCGTTGCGCACCGGCAGCACCGGCGCGTTGGTCCACAATTCCGTCTTCGGCTGGCCCGGATCGTCGGGGTGGCGCAAGGCCAGCGCCAGGCGGCCCGACGATTCGCCCAGCAACAAGGCCGACACCTGGTCGACCGGCACCGAGAGCACCGCCGTGCGCGCGGCATCGGGCCGGTTGCCGCGTTCCGCCGGCGTGGAGGTTTCGGGCGTGGCCGTTTGCTTGTCGCCGTAGGTCAGCACCTGCAGACGGGACAGCAGCAACCGGGCCGACGAAGCGCCCACCTCGTCACCGCTTTGTTTGAGCATCACGAACACATCGACCCGGTCACCGGGGCGGATGCGGTTGGCCACGCCGATGGCTTCGTCCACCCGCACGGCCACGGCGCGTTCGCCCGCGGGCACTTCCAAGGCAAAGCTCTGACTCAGGAAGGTCTTAAGCACCGGTGCGCCAGGGGTGAGCGCTACACCGGCGACCTCGCCCACCAGGGCCGTGGGGGTGTCGTAGCTGCCCTCCAGGCGCGAGGGGTAGGGCTCCAGGCGCAGGTCGTCCGTCGTCAGGGCGTGACCGGCGGCCACCGCCCGGGCGGCCACCACGGTGGTGTGGGTCACCGAAGCGGGGGTGGCGGGCGCCGGCCCCGGGCTGGCGCTGGGCGTGCGCTGGCCCGACACCAGGCCCACCACCGCCAGAACCAAAGCCAGCACGAACAGGGTGATGGCAGCGAGTCGGACCAGATTGTTCATGGCAGGTGGTCAGGGTGGGTCACAACAGGCTGCGGGTGCTGACCTGGGATTCGGCTTCGCTGTTAAGCAGCGGCAGGAGCGACTCGCCCATCAGTCCAATGGTCGGCACGATAGGGTGGTCGCGGTAGTTGTAGCTGGCGTTGACTTTCACGCAGCGCAGGTCGGCGTTGTAGGCACAAGGTGCGGCCACCGCAAGACAGGTGTAGGCGCCCGGATGCAACTGGCTCAGCCATTCCCCGGCGCGTTCGCATTCAGATTGCGCCCGCTCTCGACGAAGAACCAAAGCGGTTGCCGGGTCGTTGGCCACTTGAAATTCCAAAGAGGCTCTGGCACCTTCTGCCGCGGCAAATGCCACCGTGGTTTTGACCGCAAACATGATACTGAACAACACCATGCCGTAAAGAATCAGCAGCAGCACCGGGAGGAGTAAAGCCAATTCGAGGGCAGATGCGCCGAATGCCCTATGTCGTGCCATCAATTGCATGGGTGTGGACGGTTGTGGGCCAGACGCAAACGGCCAATCGGCCCATCTGATTGATGCATTCGGATCAATGGCCGGTGTGCGCTGTCACACCCTTGGGCCCCACAGGGTGTGTATCAGGTGCCACCGACCCCCAACTTGCTGAGAATGTCGTTGAACAGGGTTTCGATGCCACCGCCCAAGGTGGTAAAAATGGCAATCAAGGCAACCACCAAAATGCCAGCGATCACGGCATATTCCAAGGCGGTGGCGCCCATTTCCTGGCGGCCCAGACGACGAATGGATGTGCGCATGTTGATTCCTTTCATGTTGCGGGAAAAATCTTGTGTGCTGAATTTGATGCAAATCAAAAGTCAACTTTACTTTTACTCACTATGGTTACAATGTAGCACAAATACCCCCGCAGGCAAAAGACTTGACACCTTTCTTGCACCACCGCTCAGCCTGTGTCTGAATACAAACTTACAAATGAGGGCTCTTTGCTCAATGCCGCTGTCGCGGTGTCGGGCGATGCGGAGGCCTTGCAGTTGATTGCGCTGTTGAACCGCATGAAGGAGCGGGACACGGCTGCGCTCGAAGAGTTGTACCGTCTGTATTCCAAGAAGATTGCCCGTTTCGTGGCGCATCTGTTGAGAGATCCCCAGGAGGCCAACGACATCACTCAAGATGTGTTTTTGCGCATCTGGCGCTACGCCGCGGCTTTTGATCCGCAGCGCGCCGCCCATCCGGCGGGTTGGCTGTACCAGGTGGCCCGCAACCAGGTGATGAGCGAACTGGCCAACCGTTCGCGTGCGGTGCATCAGGGCGACGAAGCGTTGGATGAGCACCCGTGCGAGCCCGACGAAAGCTTGGCGGCCAAGTGGGTGGTCAACAGCGAGGCATTTGCCCGGGCCCTGCAGGGCTTGTCCTCACACCAGAGGCAGGTGGTGCACCTGCGTTTTTACGGCGATCTGAGCCTGCGGGAAATCGCCGACACCTTGCACGTACCGCTGGGCACGGTGAAAACCTGGTTGCACCGCAGCCTGCTGCAAATCCGTAACGCGTTGGAGCCGGAGTTGACCCCATGAGCAAGCCCTCGTTGACCGACGAAGACGCCGTGCGTGCGATGTTGTACGTCGCCGATTTGCTGGCGCCGGAGCAGGCCGACCAATGGCAGCGGCGTCTGCCGCTGGAGCCCGCGTTGGCCGAGGAGGTGGAGCGTCTGCGGGCGCGACAGGATGCGGTCGATGGCGTGGGCAACCTGCTGGAGTTGATGGGGCGCGTGCGCACAGAAGAGGCCTGGCGGGAGCAGGTGCTCCAAGCCCACCCCGAGGTGGCCCGCAAGGCGGCTTACCTCTGGGTGGCCTTGCAAGAGGTGCGGGCGCGCTTGGTGCAATTGAAACAATTGGAAGAGGTCACCCGGGCGCTGCCGCCGGGTGCAGGGAGAAGTGTTGCGTGATTGAATTGTTGCTGCCTGAGCGGTTTCGCCCCTTGCGGGTCCGCGAGTCACAGGCCTATGGTCCCGCCTTGCTGGACAATTTTGCGGCGGCTCGGGCGGCCCTGACCCGTGCGGCCTGGCTGTCCAGCCCGATTGGCCTGCTGGCCCTGTTGCCCTCCATCTTCACGCTGGAGGTGTTCGATCGTGTCATCTTCCGGCACGGCATGTCGACGCTGGTGGCCTTGCTGGCGGGCGTGGCGGTGGCCCTGGCGGTGGAGTGGTGGTTCCGGCGCCGGCGTTCGACGCAACTGCGCGAGGCCGGTGCCTTGATCGACTGGGGCTTGTCGTCCACCCTGCTGGACCGTATGCTCAGCCAGCCCCTGCGCACCCTGGAAGATCGACCGGCCGCGGCCTGGATGTCCTTGTTCCGCGATGTGAGCACGGTGCGTGTGCTGATGACCGGGGCGGTGGTGCAGGCATTGTTCGATCTGCCCCTGGCGATTTTTGCGGTGTTGATCATTGCCGTGGTGGCCACCCCGGTGCTGCCGGTGGTGTTGGTGGCCATGACCGTGTTTGGCCTGCTGGCTTGGTGGTGGGCCGACGAGGTCAAGACCGGCAAGGTCAGCGAGGTGCAACGGGCCCGCAACCTGGACATGTTCACGGCCGAGTTGTGCCGCGCACGGGAATCGGTCAAGGCCTTGGCGCAGCACGAGGCGGTGGCCGAGCAGTGGAAGCGCAACTACGAACAGTGGCTGGGCGAAAGTTTTGCCAAGGGCACCGAACTGGAGGAATCGCGCGAACTCTCCCACACCCTGTTGATCCTCACCTCCATCTCTATCACCGCGTTCGGTGCCCTGGCGGTGGTGAACCAATGGATGACCGTGGGGGGGCTGATCGCGGCCAACATGCTGGCGCTCAAGGCCATTTCGCCCATCGCCATGCTGTCGGGTGCCTGGCGCCAGCTGGCGCAGTCGATCGAGGCGGCGAAGCGTCTGGATGCGGTGTTTGAGCAGCCGGTCGATTCGGCGAGCAGCCAGTTGGCGCTGCCCCGTCCCAAGGGCTTGGTCCGACTGGAGAAGCTCACCTTCGCTTTTGACGACCAGGCCCGCCCGGTGTTCGATGAAATCGATCTGACCTTGCAGCCCGGCCGCTTCTATGCGGTGGTGGGGCGCAATGGCGCGGGCAAGTCCACCCTGCTCAAGCTGATCACCGGTTTGTACCGCCCCAACGCCGGGCGGGTCATGATCGACGAGTACGAACTCCAACAGTTCTCGCGGGCCGAAACCGCTGCCTGGATTGCCACCCTGTCGCAGAATGTTTATTTCATCGACGGTTCGATCGCCGATCAGCTGCGCAGCGCTGCCCCAGGGACCGACGACCAGCAAATTGTCAAGGCCTGCAAGCTCACGGGTGCGCACGCGGCCATCACCCGCTTACCGCAGGGCTATGCCACGGTACTTCGGGAAGGGGGGCGGGCGTTGTCGGCGGGGGTGCGTCGCAAAATTGCCTTGGCACAGGTGCTGTTGCGCAACCCGGCGGTGCTGGTGCTGGACGAACCCTCGAACGACCTGGACCACGACAGCGAAATGCAGCTGATCGCGGCGCTCAAACTCATTGCCAAGGTGCGCACGGTGGTGGTGGTGACGCACTCCCAGCAAATGGTCAGCCATGCGGACTTGGCGGTGGATGTCACGGGCGAGGGGCAGGTGCAGTTGATTGGCCCGGCCGCGGCCATGGAGCGTTATTTTTCTGCAGGCAAACGTGCCAAGATTCCCGAGACCCCGGGCGAGCCCAGCCATCTGATCTGACATGCAAGAAGAATCTTCCAAACCCCGTGTGATTGGGCGCTTGCACCGCATGCGCCAAGAGCGAGCACAGCGCTCGCGTTGGCGGCGGCTGGCACCCCGTGTGGCGGCGGGTGTGGCCGTGGTCCTGGTTGCGGTGGCCCTGTTCGCCCCGGTGGAAATGACGGTCACCGCGCCGGGACGGGTCGTGCCGTCGGAGCGGGTGAAGTCGGTGCAGCACCTGGAGGGCGGCATCATCCGTGAGGTGTTTGTGCGCGAAGGCCAATCGGTGCGTGCCGGTCAGCCTTTGGTCAAAGTGGATTTGGGGGCCCAGGGTCCGAATTTGGAGGAAATCCGGGCCAAGGTGGCTTCGCTGCATGCCGCACGCCAGCGCCTGTCCAGTGAAGCCTCGGGCACGGCGCTGGACCTGCAGATGTTTGCGCCAGACACCGCCGAGGCGGTGCTGCAGACCGAAATGCTTACCTACAACGCCCGTTGGTTGGAGCACCAAGGGCAGTTGTCGGCCGCGCGCGCGCAAGTGGAGATGCACAGCAGCCGCGCGTTGGAGGTGCAGGCCAAGATTGAGGGTCTGCGGGCCCGCCAGGGGATTTTGGAGCGCGAATATGCCCTTTCGGCCCAGTTGGCGCAGGAGCGGCTGGTCCCCGAACTGGAGGCGATGCAAAAACAGAAGGAACTGGAAACCAACAAGGCCGAATTGGCCAGCGCGATCCAGGGATTGGCCGCTGCCCGCGCCGCCGCCCAGGAGGCGCGCAGCAAAGTGGAAGAGGCCGAGGGGCGGTTCCGCCGCCGTGCCTCGGAGGAACTGCTGACCACCGAGCGCCAGATCGCCACCGCCACCGAAGAACTGGGGCGCGCCCAGGACCAGCGCGACCGAACGGCCTTGCTTGCCCCGATCCATGGGGTGGTCAAAGGGTTGCGCTCGGGAGAGCCGGGTTGGGTGGTCAAGCCTGGCGAAACGATCATGGAGGTGGTGCCAGCCGATGCCGAGATCGAGGTGGAAGCCCGCTTGAACCCACGCGACCGCGGGCTGATTGCCGATGGTCAGCCGGTGCGGATCAAGGTCACGGCCTATGACTTCTTGCGTTTTGGGGCACTGGAGGGCAACGTCTTGCGCATTGCTGCCGATGCCGATCAGGACCCCGAACAGGGCAGCTATTTCAAGATGGTGGTGCGCACCCAGGGCGCCTTGTTGGGCAAATCCCAGCTGCCTGTGACGGCCGGTATGCAGGCGGACGTGGATGTGGTCATCGGTCGCCAGCCCTTTGCTTGGTATTTGTTGCGTCCGGTCTTGAAGGTCGGGGCGGAAGCCTTCCGGGAGCCGTGATGCGCCTTGCCTGCCCAGGTTTTCCGGTGCTCCGATGCGCTTGGCGAGCGTGGGGGGTAGTGTGGCTGTGCGGTGCGCTGGCCGCTGGTGCCCAGGCCACAGAAGTCGAACCCGATGCCCCCGACATGGCGCGCCGCTTGGCGCTGCTGATGCGTGACGCCCCCGAAGTGGCGCAGGCCCAGGCGGCCCTGGCGGGCCGTTACGCCGAACTGGATTCGGCGACCTATGCGCGCTGGCCCCAAGCCAGTCTGAGTGTGGCCGGCGGTGATGCCTCGTCCACCCTGCGTGGCAATCCTGTGACCCAGGTCGATGCGCGTGTGACCGCCGGCTTGCGCTACAACCTCATCGATTTCGGCAACCGCAGTGCCAAGCAAAGGGCCGCCGAGCAGGCGGTGCAGTCGGCCCTGGCGGCGGTGGAGCGGACCCAGGAAACCGTGGCACGCGATGCGCTGAACGCGTATTTGCAAGTGCTACGGTTCTCGTTGCTGACCGAGGTCGGGCGCAATTCCCAGGCGGCTTTGGCTGAGCTGGAACGTTTGGAGTCGCGCCGGGTGGCACTGGGCGGGGCGGGCATCACCGACGCCAAGCTGGCCTCCTCGCGTCTGGCCGTGAGCGCCAACAAACTGGCCCAGTTTGAGCTTTCACAGCAGGAGTGGCTTTCCAAGTTTGCCGCGCTCTACGGCTTCATGCCCGACGCGTCGCGTTTGCCTGTCTTGCAGGTGCCGGCTGGCTGGCTTCAGGCCGACCTGGAGGCGGCTGTGGGGCGAGCGATCGAACGCAGCCCATCTGTGCGGGCCAGCCGCTTTGCCCTGGAACAGGCGCGGTCGGATGTGCAGGCCGAGGAGGCCGCCCGTTTGCCCGCGGTGGATTTGACCTTGACCAAGCGCTACGAGTACCCGGGCGGTTTCACCGAAAAACCGCAGCTTGGGGTGCAAATGCAGTTGGGCACGAACAACGTGCTGGAAGCCAGTGCCCGGGTGGCACGAGCAGTCAGCCGGCGTCAAGCCGAAGAGCAGCGGCACGAGACCCTGTTGCGCGACCTGCGGCAGTTGACCCGTTCGGCCTGGCAGCGCCAGCGTCTGGGGGCCAACCGGGTGGGCCTGTTGGCCAACGCCGCCACCGATTCTCTCACCGTTTTCAACGCCCGTGCCAGGCTCAACAGCGTGGGGCGCGAGACCACCCTGGCCTTGCTGGACGCTCAAGTGGAGTCCAACAATGTGTTGATCGATTGGGTGAACGCCATTTTTGACCACCGCCTGGGTGAACTCGAACTGGCCAAGGAGACGGGCAGCCTGGTGCCGGCGGTCGATGCCGAACTGGCTTGGGCCCAGCAGTTGTTCACCGCGGAGGATTACCGAGCCCCCGTCCGGGCGGCGTTGGCCTCCGCCGCCCAACGACCCGGTCTGGCGCCCTTGATGGCCCCGGTGGGGGCGGCTGAGGCCCCGCCGCGCATGACCATGCCCGTGGCCGGCGGATGGCGCCCGGTCTCTTTGCGCTGGCAGCCCAAACGCCCGGTTCGCGAGGAAGGCTTGCCACGTGTGCGAGAATTTTTGGCGACACACACGCTTGACTTGAAACCTTTTGAGCCCAGCACTGGTAGAAGCTGGTAAGCAAAGTGCCGCTTAAGGTTGAACATGACCCTCGATATCCTTCCCCCCTCGCTGCCCGCCAACTCAACGTTGGGGGTCTTGTCTGGTCAGCAACTGGAGGCGTTGCTGGGTCAGGTTCGCGACCAGTGGCCTGTGGACGCGGCGCCCGAGACGGTGGACGGTTTGAAAGACACGCTGGGCAGTCGTGCCGAGCCCATGGCCCAAGGGGTGGTGTCCGCGCTGGGGCTGGCCAGTATCGCTTTGCTCTCTGAGGCCCGGGCCGACCAGGCATTGGGCCATTTTTCCCCTTTGCGCACGGCGCTGGACGCGCTGGATGCCACCTTTCTGTCGACCGAGCCGGCCCTGATGGGGCTGATCGGGCCCAATGCCAACTTGACCTTGGGGGCGCTGCGCGGCGATGTGGCCCAGATGGAGTGGTCTGAACTCGTTCGGGTGGTGGAGGACCTGTCCTCCACTCTCAGTGCGGATCTCTCCGTCCTGTCCGGCGAAGCCAGCAGCGACGCCGTTGCCTCGTTGCCCGTGCTCGAGGGGCTGGCCGCCATCCTTGCGGATGCGGCTCTGCTCGATCCGGTGGAGCAGACGCTGCCAGTGCTTGAAACCGCGTTGGCTGACGCGGGAGTGGTGGTGCCGAACCTCCTGGCCAGTGGTGCCTTGGGTGTGGCCGCGCCATCTGTGGACTTTGATCCCCTGGCATGGGTGTCGGGTGTCAATGGACTGACCGGCCAGGTGTTGGGCACTGTGGGAACGGTGGTCGGTACCGTGGTGGAGTCGGTGACCACCGTCGCAGGGGGGCTGCTCGATGCCGTGGACACGGCGGTGGGTTCCACCCTTGAAGGGGTCAACCAGGCGACCGATGCCCTGCTGGAGACGGTGGGTGGAGTGACCGCAGGCCTGACCGACGCGGTGGAGGGCCTGTTGGGTGGAGACGAGGGCCTGTTGGGGGGCTTGACAGAAACCACCCAAGACCTTGTAGGGGGGCTGGATACCGTTGTCGATACCACCGTTCAATTGCTGGATGGCACCGTTGGCAGTCTGGTCGATTTGGTGGACGGCACTGTAAGCCTTCTGGGGGGAGCCCTGGCTGGGCTGTTCAACTCCGATACCTTGTTCCTGGGGGCTGAAGCTTCGGCTCTGGACGAGGCCGATGGGGAGTTGGTGGATCTCGTGGCCGACTTGTTGGGTGAGAGCCTGGGTGCAACCGACAGTGGCGACGCCTGGGGGGCCTGGTTGCCCACGGCTGTCGAGGACGGGGTGGTGTCGCCGTTGGTCGATGCGGTGGAGGTCGGCACCGGACAACTGACCGATGTGGTGGACACTTTGGCTGGCGAAGGCGGCCTGTTGGGCAACTTGGTCGAACCCTTGGTCTCGACCGAGGACGCTGCCGGTCTGCTGGGTTCGCTCGGTGGCAACCTGCTGGGTTGAGTCGTCAACGGAGTGAGGCTGGCCGAAATCGCTGGAGCGGGCATCGCATTGCCCTCAAAAGGGTAAAATCGATGCCACTTACCGCGATTTCAAGGGACCAGCAGGCATGAGCAATCACCAGGAACCCGGCTTCCCGCCACTGGAAGAGGGCGGGTCTGAGCGCGCTTCTCCGGTGCAGGCTTTGCAGCCCTTGCTGGTACTGATCTCGGACTCCCAAGAAACGGCCATGCGTGTCAACAGCATGATGACGCACGTGGCCAAAATCCATGTGTTGCCGTTCAAAGTGGTGGGTGGGATGCTGGCCAAGGTGGCGGAGATCGCCCCGCGTGCCGTGATCGTTGATTTTTGTGAGGCGACCCGCGACGAGGCGGTTGCCGTGTCGGCCCAATTGCGTTTTGGTCGGCCCGACACGCCGCTGGTGGCCTTGGGGCGCTCCGATTCCGGTGCCGATGCCTTGGCGGCCCTCCGTTCCAACGTGAGTGAATTCCTGGATGTTCGCGCCCAGCCGTCAGAGGTTATGACGGTGCTGAAGCACCTGTTTACCCGCAGTGGCACGCACAGCGGCCGTGGCCAGACCATCGCCATCTTCGGTGCCCGTTCTGGGGTTGGGGTTTCCACTTTTGCCACCAACCTGGCGTGCTGCATGCGCAGCCTGGGGGGGCGCAGTGCACAGATCCTGTTGATGGATTTGGGCTTGCCGGTGGCCGACAGCGCCATCTTGCTGGGTGGCAAGAAAGCCTTCAACTTTGTCGAACTGGCCAAGGTGCTTGATCGGGTCGATCCGTTGTTCCTGGAGTCGGCGCTGTCCAAAACACAGGATGGCATTGCCACCCTGCCCCTGCCAGACAATGTGGCTGAGTTGCGTGACATCACTCCGTCGATTGCGGTGGGGCTGATCGACCGGATGCGCATTTTTTTCGATGTGCAGATCATCGACCTCGGCGGTTTCACCAACCTGGAATTCGCGGTGATGGTGGCTTCGCAATGCAGCCGTACCCTGCTACTGACCGAGCAGTCGGCGACCTCCATCGTTTCGGCCAATGCCGTGGCTGGGGCGCTGCAATCCGCTGGGGTGTCCGCCAGATTGGTGGTAAACAAGCACGACTCCACCTTGGCGCCTTCGGCCCAGAAGATCTCGGAGCGCCTGGACTTGCCGCTGTTGGGCGTTTTGCCTGAGCGCCGCCAGGTGCTGGTCCATGCTTTGAACCAGGGGCACCCCTTGTTTCAGGCCCAGCCGAACGACGCCTACAGCCGTGCGGTGCGCAAAATCGGCTGGGAACTTTCACCCTTTGACGACGCCCTGGAGCGCGACATGTCACCGTTGTCGGTGTCTTCACTGCTGGAGAAAGTGCTCCGCCGCAAGCGTCCGGCGGGTGCTTCGGCCACTTGAGCATCGATGAACCGAACACTGTATTGGCTGGGCGCGCCCTTGCTCGCCGCTGCCTTGGTGGGGCTTGGGTGGTTGGCTTTGCGCCCATCCGATCCGGTTGCGACGGTCAAAGCCGTTGCAGCCATCGATCCGTCCCAGTTGGCGCGTGACGCCGAATTCAACGCGGGCGTGGCGTTGTTGGAGCGGCGTCAATACCCGCAGGCGCTGGCCCATTTTCAAGGTTTGCTGGTTCGTTACCCGGACCTGGTCGAAGCGCACAACAACCTGGCCCATGTGCACGCGGCCATGGGTGATCTGCCGGCGGCCCGTGCGGCCTTGGAGGCTGGGGTGCAAGCCCAACCCTCCGTGCGCACCCTGGTGCAGAACCTGCGACAGTTGCATGCCCGGGAGTCCCTGCTTTCCTTGAACAAGGCCCTTCAAGTGGAGCAGGCGCCGTTGTCTGAGCTGACACTGGCCCGTCTTGACGCGATTTATGTGTCCCAGGTGGCCGCACGCGACGACAAGCCAGCCCCAGCGGCCGAGTCGCCGCCTGCGGTGGCTGCCTCGGTGCCTGAGTCACGGGCTTTGTCTGTCGAACCCTCGGTTGCCCCAGCCCCAGCGGTGGCTGTACCGGGACCTGAGGTGGTCGTTGCCGTGTCCGCCTCGCCCCCGATGGTGGCCACGGCCAAGGTGGTGCCTGCCGACACCGAGCCGGACCCGGCCGCCACGCCGGCGGACGAGGAGATGCTGGCTGCGCAGGTGCGCGCCTGGGCACGCGCCTGGTCTGCGCCCAATGTGCCTCAGTACTTGGCGTTTTACGACGACAGTTTTCTTCCCCCCAACGGTCTGTCTCGGCGCGCTTGGGAGGCTGAGCGGCGCTCGCGTATTGCAGGCCGCAGCATCAGCCTCCGGTTAGAAAACCTCACGGTCACGCCGCAGGGTAGCCGTGCCGTGGTGCGCTTTCGCCAGCATTACCGTTCCGGCAGCTTTGTCTCGTCCGTGAACAAGCGCATGGTCTGGGTGCGTCGGGGCGCGCATTGGCGGATTGCCAGCGAGGGCGTGGCATGACGGTTCGCTGGCCGGGTCGCCGTCGCTGGTGGGCGGGTGGTTTGCTGGTTGTGTTGGCCGCCACCAGCTGGCTGTACCATGGTCGCGGGGTGAAGGCGGCCACCGAGCAGATCGAAGCGCCCACGCGTTCTGTGTTGTTGCGCACGGAAGCCGGCACAGCGTCGCCACGCGCTCCTGGGACCGTGGAGGCGCATCTGGAGGAGGTGCTGGCCTCCTTGCAACAGTCGGACCTTGACGGCGCCTATGCCGCGGCCCGACAACTCACCGAGCGTTTCCCGACACACGCTTTGAGCCAGCTGATGCTGTCCGATGTCAGTCGGATGCAGTCGTTTGAACTCCCGCTGCTGGCAACGGGAGGGGAATCTGTGCCGGCTGCGAAGGCGCGACGTCTGGATGAAATGCGCACAGAAGCCGTGCGGCGTATGGCCTCCAGTCCTGGGGATGTCAGCGACACGGTGCGTCTGGCCCCGATCCTGGCCTGGTCGGGGCGCACCCCTTATGTGGTGGTGGTGGATGCCAAGGTATCCCGTCTCTATCTGCTCAAGGTGCGCAGCGTGGCTGGCGCCGACCACCCGGTGTTCGATGTTGTGGAACGCCTTTACGTGTCTTTCGGCAAAAATGGCCTGGACAAGCGCCGGGAGGGCGATGGCCGCACACCGCTGGGGCTGTACCGCATTGTCGGGCGGCGAACCGACGCCGAATTGCCCCCTCTGTACGGGCATGGCGCTTTGACGCTGAATTATCCGAACCCCGTCGACGTGATGCAGGGACGCACGGGCAGTGGCATTTGGTTGCACGGTGTGCCACCAGACCAGTACGTCCGACCGCCATTTTCCTCGGACGGCTGTATCGTGTTGGCCAATCCCGATTTTCAGCGCTTGTTCGACGGGCTGGATTTGCGCGGCACGCCGGTGGTGGTGGCGCAAGAGGGTTTGTGGGCCGATGTGAGCGATGCGGGCGGCGCTTTTGCCGTCAAGCGGGAGGCATTGCAGCAAGCCCTGCAGGCTTTGCAAAGCGCCCGCACGGCCGCCGATCCGGCGGCATTGCAGTCGTGGGTGCACCCCAGCAGCCGAGAGCCGTGGTTGCGTCTGCGCGCGGCGGAGGGCTACCGGCTGGGTGTGGACGGTTTGAGCTTGCTGGTCGATCCGCAGCAGCCGCTGCACGCATTAGCCGAGTTTCACGAGACCGTCAATGGGCAGCGCACCGATGTGGTGAGGGTCCAGCACTGGTGGCGCGAGCCCGACGGCTGGCGCCTGTTGCGGGACGAGGTGGTTCAGGGCAAGCCCAGTGCGGCACTGGCCCACGCAGGATCTGCCAAACCACCGGTGACTGCCGAGCAGCGCAGTCTGGTGTCTGCTGGCGAGCCGCCTGTGGCGTTGCGCCAAGCGGTAGAGGCTTGGGCGCGGGCCTGGAGTCGCAGCGACTTTGACGCCTACCTTCAAGCCTACGCCACGTCGTTCAAACCGGCGGCTGGGCTCAGCCGAGAGGCCTGGGTGCAGGAAAGGCGGGCCCGTATCGTTGGCCGAACCTCTATTGAAGTCAAGCTGTCGCAGCTGCAGTTTGATGTGGACGGGGCACAGGCGGTGGTGCGGTTTCGCCAAGACTATCGTTCGGGGGGGCTGGTGTCCAGCACGCACAAACGCCTGGTCTTGGTTCTGGAGCGAGGGCGCTGGCGCATTGTGAGTGAAAAGGCCGGGCGTTGATCCCATCACTCCTGCACAGGCGTGTCATGCTGGAAAACCAATCGCTGCTCCCCCCTTCGTTTGTGGCCCTGCACACCAGTCCGGGCCGCCTGAGGCCCGATCTGCCCTGGCCGGCCCTGCTGGAGCGCCACGAACTGTGCGAGGACATGGCCCAGATGCTCACGGAGCACGCATCGCAGGTGCTGGTGCGTCTGGGCATCACCGAGGGCGATGTGTTGCAGCGCGTGCTGGCGGGCCTGCTGGCCGATGAAGGCCGTTTGAGCGATGGCGAAGCCCGCTGGGTAGTGTGCCGCCTGGCAGAACTGCTGCAGTGGCCGCTGCCGGCCAGCGTGGCCATGGGTGTGCCGCAGAACTGACCCGCTGCAAGCCCCGGGGCTGGGCCTTGACCAGGGTTGTCGCCTGCGAGGCAAGTTCAACGCCAGTCAGGCGTTAGATTGCGTGGTTGGCGCGGCCTGTCGCCGCCTTCCTTGCCAGGAGCGTTGACCATGACCGCGATCACCCCCGAATTGAGCCCTCACATTGAAATCTGGTGGGAAGACCTGCCTGTTGGCGTTGCGCGCGAGATGGGCAGTGTCAGCCCCAGCGCCGAAGAGATCGTGGCGTTCGCCCGCCAGTTCGACCCACAGCCTTTTCACCTCGACCCGGAAGCCGCCAAGCATTCGGTGTTTGGCGGCCTCTGCGCCAGCGGCTGGCACACCTGCAGCCTGGCCATGGGGCTGATGGTGCGCAATTTTCTGCACAAGACCTCCAGCCTCGGGTCGCCGGGCCTGGAGAACCTGCGCTGGCTCAAGCCGGTGTATCCCGGCGACGTGTTGAGCTTGCGCCAAACCGTGACCGACAAGCGAGGCATGCGCAAGCGGGCCGATGTCGGTCTGGCCCGCACCGTCTGGGAAATGTTCAACCAGCACGGCGACAAGGTGCTGCACATGGAAGGGCACGGCATGTTCCGGCGCCGTCAGCCTGCCAGGCTGGAAGGTGAGGCGGATACCCAGGGGTTGGATGCCACAGACGGGCAGGCACAAAAAAACCAGCCCTTGTGAGGCTGGTCAAGTTGTTGATTGGTTTGGTGCCGGAGAAAGGAATCGAACCCTCGACCTTCTCATTACGAATGAGCTGCTCTACCGACTGAGCTACACCGGCAACAGGGGGTTGAAAACCGCCCAAACCGGAATTATAGCGCCAGAAATCACGCGGCCTGCGGGGCTTCCAGGTGGTAACGGGTCACGCGATCCACCTCGTTTTTCGAGCCCAGCACCACGCTGACGCGCTGGTGCAGTTCGGTGGGCTGGATCTCGAGGATGCGCTGGCGGCCGTTGGTGGCGGCGCCGCCGGCCTGTTCCACCAGCCAGCCCATCGGGTTGGCCTCGTACATCAGGCGCAGCTTGCCGGGTTTGTTCGGCTCGCGCTTGTCCCAGGGGTACATGAACACGCCGCCGCGGGTCAGGATGCGGTGGACATCGGCCACCATGCTGGCGATCCAGCGCATGTTGAAGTCCTTGCCGCGCGGGCCTTCGCGGCCCTGCAGGCATTCGTCGATGTAGCGCTTGACCGGTTCGTCCCAGTGGCGCAGGTTGCTCATGTTGATGGCGAATTCCTGGGTGTCCGCCGGGATGGTGACGTTTTCCTGCGTCAGCACCCAGGCGCCCTGTTCGCGGTCCAGCGTGAACATGGCCACGCCATTGCCCACGGTCAGCACCAGGGTGGTTTGCGGACCGTAGATGCAGTAACCGGCGGCCACTTGGGCCTGGCCGGGTTGCAGGAAGTCGCTCTCGCACACCGGTTCGATGCGGGTCGGGTCCTCGTTGGGTTTGCGCAGCACCGAAAAAATGGTGCCGATGCTGACGTTTACGTCGATGTTGGAGGAGCCGTCCAACGGGTCGAACATCAGCAGGTACTCGCCTTGCGGGTAGCGGTTGGGCACCACGTAAATGCCCTCCATTTCCTCGGAGGCCATGGCCGCCAGGTGACCACCCCATTCGTTGGCGTCGATCAGCACCTCGTTGGCGATGATGTCGAGCTTTTTCTGCACCTCGCCCTGCACGTTTTCGCTGCCGGCACTGCCCAGCACCTCGCCCAGGGCGCCTTTGTTGACCTGGATGGCGATGCGTTTGCAGGCTCGGGCGACGATTTCGATCAGCAGCCGCAGTTCGGAGGGGATGCGGCCATGCACGCGTTGCTGTTCGACCAGGTAGCGGGTCAGGGAGATGTGTTCGGTCATGGGGGTTCCTGGGAAGCGGTTCAGTCGGCGAGGGCGCGGGTGACGACCTCGCGCACGTCGTTGCTCAGTTCGCCGTGGGCGGCGACGCGGGCAATCGCCTCGCGGGCGGCGCTGCGGTAGGGTTCGGCCAGCTGTTTCCAGCGGTCCAGTGCGCGCGCCAGGCGGGCGGCCACCTGGGGGTTGAAGGCGTCGATCTCGACGACCCGTTCGCTCCAGAACACGTAGCCGGCGGCATCGGCGCGGTGGAAGGCCCCGGGGTTGGCGTGGCAGTAGGTGCTGATGACGCTGCGCGCCCGGTTTGGGTTGCGCGGGTGGAAGTCGGGGTGTTGCAGCAACTGCTTGACCCGTGGCAGCACGTCACCGCCGTGGTCGGGCGCGCCGGCCTGCAGGGCAAACCACTTGTCCAGCACCAGGTCCTCGCGCTGGAACCAGGCGTGGAAGCGCCGCAGCGCGTCCTGCGCCAGGGCGTGCCCGCTGACGACCAGTGCCTGCAGGGCATGGAAGCGGTCGGTCATGTTGCCGGCGTCCTTGAAGCGCTGGTAGGCCTTGCCCGGCCACACCGCATCGCCGCTGTCGCGCGCGGCGATGCACAGCATCTGCAAGGCCAGGCCGGCCAGGGCGCGGCGGCCGCTGGAGACCGGGTCGGGCCGGTAGGCGCCGTTGTCCTGGTGGGCCTCGAAGGCCAGGGCCCAGTCGGCCTGCAGCGCCAGGGCCAGTTGCCGGCGCATGGCTTCGCGCACCGCGTGGATGCGCTGTGGGTCCACCACGTCCAGCTGTTCGGCGATGTAGGTTTCGGCCGGCAGCGTCAGCACCAGCTC